>NZ_DAOLKE010000098.1:0-11095 GCF_035331805.1 Plasticicumulans sp.
GGCGCCAGCGCGGGCGCACCGGCGTCAGCGTCGAGACGCGCTTGCGCCCGACGATCAGGTAACCGCAGGCACCGAGCGCCGCCGGCCAGCCCCGCAGCCGCAGCGCACCGTCCCAGGGCCAGCGGCAGTGGAAGCGCACGGCGTCGGTCTCGAAGCCGGCACGCCGCAGCCAGCCGCGCACGACGGCACTGCCATACAGGCGCGCCCCGGCCGGCAGCCGCGCCTCGCGCACGCGCAGCAGCCGCCAGATGCCGCCGTCGAGCAGCGGATTGAAGCCGAGCACGACGACGTGTCCGTCCGGGATCAGCGCCGTGCCGATGCCGTCGAACAGTTCTTCGGGCCTGGCAACGAATTCGTGCAGGTGCGGCACGACGACCAGATCGAGGCTGTCGGGCCGCAGCGGCAGCGCCAGCGGATCGGCGCAGACCTCGCCGGCCAGGGCCGGGACCGGAACGATGCGCAGCTTATGGCCGATGCGGCTCGCCGCGAGCCAGTCATGCCCGCCCGGCGCCCCCAGCGTCACCGCGTGCCAGCCGAACAGCAGCGGCAGCAGCGCGGCCAGCTGGGCATGCTCGGCCCCGGCCAGACGCTGGCCGAAACCGCTGCCGTACCAGGCGTCGAGACCGGCGTAACCGGCGATGCGCAGGCTGTTTTTCTTGTGGAAGATCAGGATCATGCACCTGCTGAGCGGGCCTTGTTGCGTGCGCGCCGCAGGCTTGCCACGCTCCGCCGCCACCGCTAGATTGCCGCCGCAACAAAGTAACACACGCAGCAACACGGCCGACGACGCCTGTACGGCGACCGCCACGCGCACGGATGCACGGGCGGCATAACGATCCGGGGCCGATACAACCCGAACCGAAGGTATCGCACCGATGTCGTCGATCCGTACCGGGGCCGCCGCGCTGGCGGCCCTGCTGCTCGCTGCCTGTGCCCAGGCGCCCCAGCGCCCCGCCCCCGCCGATTTCGCCGCCACCACCGATGACGGTGATCTCTGGCAGCGGCTGCGCGGCCAGCTGTCCTTTGCCGACACCTCGCACCCGGACGTGCAGCGCCAGCTGCAGTCGCTGCGCCCGCGCAGCATCGCCTCGGTGGCCGACAACGCCTCGAACTACCTGTACTTCGTGCTCGATGCCACGCAGAGCCGCGGCATGCCGGCCGAGGTCGCGCTGGTGCCGTGGTTCGAGAGCGGCTACCGGCCGAACGCGGTGTCGCCGGGCCGCGCCGCCGGCCTCTGGCAGCTGATGCCCGATACCGCCACGCATCTCGGCCTGAGCCTCGGTCGCGGCGTCGACGAGCGCAAGGACGTCAAGGCATCGACCGAGGCCGCGCTCGATTACCTGGCGCGCCTGAACCGCAACTTCGACGGCGACTGGCTGCTGACGCTCGCCGCCTACAACGCCGGTCCGAAGACCGTGCAGAACGCCATCGAGCGCAACCGCCGCGCCGGCCGCCCGACCGCGTTCTGGGACCTCGACCTGCCGCGCATCACGCAGGAGTACGTGCCGCGCATCCTGGCGCTGTCGCAGATGATCGCGAGCCCCGAGCGCTTCGGCCTGAACCTGCCGGATGCCGGCGAGAACTCGGCGCTGACCCATGTCGACCTCGGTCCCGGCGTCAACCCGATGCTCGCCGCCGCCGCCGCCGGCCTGAGCCGCGAGGAACTGCTGCGCTACAACGCCCGGCTGCGCGGTCGCGACGACACCGGCAGCACCGAGCTGCTGCTGCCGAAGGCCCGGGCCGAGGCGCTGGCGCGCGTGCGCCCGCGCATCGAGGGCACGAAGCTCGCGGTCTGGGAAGGCTACCGGCTGGCGCCGGGCGACACGATCGAGGCAATCGCCGAGCGCTTCGACACCAGCCCTGCGGCGCTGCGCGAGGTCAACCGCGAGGCCGGTGCGACGCTGAGCTTCACGGCCGGACGCGAGGTGCTGGTGCCGGCGCGCGGCCCGGTGCGCCTGACCATGGCCGCAGCCCCGGCGCAGCGGCCGAAGCCCCAGACCGGGCGGCTTGCGCGCGCGAAAAAGCCCGGCAAGCCGGAGCACCGGCCGGCGGAAGCCGGCGACGGCCTGTTCGCCGGCGATGTACCGCTGCGCGAGCGCATCCGCCGGCTGCTGACGATCAACCTGACCGTGCGCCCCGGCGATTCGCTGGCCGTGCTCTCGGGGCAGTACAGCGTCGCGATCGAGGATCTGCGCCGCTGGAACGATCTGCCGGCCTCGACGCCGGCGGGCGAGCCGCTCGAAGCCGGCCGCACCGTCGTCGTCTACGTCGACGCGATCGCCGACGACATCCCGCGCGGCTGAAGCCGGCCAAGAGTTTCGCGCCGGCCGGGGGATTCCCGTCCCGGCTTCAGCCGGCCGGCGCCGGTGCACCGGCGCCCGGCAGCAGCGCGGCTTCGAGCAGCGCGGCCGTGTACGGGTGCTGCGGCGCCGAGAACAGCGCCGCGGTCTCGCCGGACTCCACGACCTGACCGCCGCGCAGCACCAGCACGCGGTGCGCGAGCGCGCGGATCACCGCCAGGTCGTGGCTGATGAACAGGTAGCTCATGCCGTGGCGCTGCTGCAGCGTGCGCAGCAGTGCCAGCACCTGCTTCTGCACCGTCGCATCGAGCGCGCTGGTCGGCTCATCGAGCAGCAGCAGCTTCGGCTCCAGCACCAGCGCCCGCGCGATCGCGATGCGCTGGCGCTGGCCGCCCGAGAACTCATGCGGATAACGCCACAGCGCGGTTTCCGGCAGGCCGACCTCGTCGAGCGCAGCGACGATGCGGGCACGGCGCTGCGCGCGATCGAGCGCCGGACGGTGGATGCGCAGGCCCTCGCCGACGATGTCCTCCACCGTCATGCGCGGCGACAGCGAGCCGAACGGGTCCTGGAACACGACCTGGAAGGCCGGGCGCAGCGGCCGCAGCCGGCGCTGGCCGAGTCCGCTCCATTCCTGCCCGTCGACGACGATGCGCCCGGCAGCCGGCAGCAGCCGCAGCAGCGCGAGCCCGAGCGTCGACTTGCCCGAACCGCTCTCGCCGACGATGCCGAGCGTCTCGCCCGCATGCACGTCGAGGTCGGTCGCAACCAGCGCATGCACCGCGGCGCGCGGCCGGCCGAGCCAGTCGCGGCGCGTCACGAAGCGCACATCGACACCACGCGCGCTGAGCAGCGCTTCGGCGCCGCTTTGCGCCGGATGTTCGCCGTCCGGGATCAGCCGCTGCGGGCGGCTCGCGAGCAGCGTGCGCGTATACGGCTCGCGCGGCGCCGTGAACACCGCCTCGACCGGCCCCTGCTCGACGATGCGGCCGCGGTGCATGACGCAGACGCGCCCGGCGAAGCGGCGCACCAGGTTCAGGTCGTGGCTGATGAACAGGATCGCCATGCCGAACTCGGCCTGCAGTTCGCGCAGCAGGTCGAGCACCTGCACCTGCAGCGTCACGTCGAGCGCCGTGGTCGGCTCATCGGCGATCAGCAGCTTCGGCCGGCAGGCCAGCGCCATCGCGATCATCGCCCGCTGGCGCTGGCCGCCGGAGAGCATGTGCGGGTAGGCAAGCGCCCGCTGCTGCGGCTCGGGGATGCCGGTACGTTCCAGCAGCCCGACCGCCTGCTGCCAGGCGGCACCGGCATCGAGACCGAAGTGCAGGCGCAGGCCCTCGGCGATCTGGCGGCCGACCGGGTGCAGCGGGTTCAGCGCGTTCATCGGCTCCTGGAAGATCAGGCCGATCTCCCGGCCGCGCAGCCGGCGCAGCGCCGCCTCGGGCAGGGCCCGCAGCTCCTGGCCGGCGAAACGCACGCTGCCGCTCACCTGCGCCTGCGCGGCATCGAGCAGGCCGAGCGCGGCGAGCGCGGTCACCGACTTGCCGGAGCCGCTCTCGCCGACCAGCGCCAGCCGCTCGCCGGGCGCGATCGTGAAGCTGACGCCATCGACCGCACGCACGGCCGCGGCGCCCGGCGCGCCGAAGCCGACGCTCAGCTCCTCGATCGCGAGCAGCACCTCCCGCGGCGGCGGCAGGACTTCAACTTCAGCCACGGCGCGTATCCGCCGCCTCGCGCAGCGCCTCGCCGATGAAGATCAGCAGCAGCAGCGTGCCGACCAGCACGACGAAGGTGCCGGCCGACAGCCACCAGGCGCTCAGGTTCTCCTTGCCCTGCGCCAGCAGCTCGCCGAGGCTCGGGGTTTCCGGCGGCACGCCGAGGCCGAGGAAATCGAGGCTGGTCAGCGCCACGATCGCGCCGCTGATGCGAAACGGCAGGAAGGTCAGCACCGGCGTCAGCGAGTTCGGCAGCAGGTGGCGGAACATGATCGTGCGGTTGCCGGCGCCGAGCGCGCGCGCCGCGCGCACGTAGTCGAGGTTGCGCCCGCGCAGGAACTCGGCGCGCACGTAGTCGGCAAGCCCCATCCAGCCGAAGGCCGCGAGCAGCGCGAGCAGCAGCCAGACGCTCGGATTGAACAGCGACGCGAAGATGATCAGCAGGTACAGCTCCGGCAGCGAGGACCAGATCTCGATCAGCCGCTGGCCGAGCAGGTCGGTGCGCCCGCCGAGATAGCCCTGCAGGGCGCCGGCGAGCACGCCGAGCGCGGTGCCGACCACGGTCAGCGCCAGTGCGAACAGCACCGACAGCCGGAAGCCGTAGATCAGCCGCGCCAGCACGTCGCGGCCGCGGTCGTCGGTGCCGAGCAGGTGCTGCGCGGACGGCGGCGCCGGATTGGCGCGCTGGCCGTCGAGGCGGATCGTGTCGTAGCGGTAGGGGTTCGGCGGATCGAGCAGCCAGTTGTCGCCCCCGGCCAGCCGCTCGCGCAGGTAGGGGTCGTGGTAGTCGGCCTCGGTGTCGAAGTCGCCGCCGAACGCGGTCTCCGGATAGGTCTTCAGCAGCGGGAAGTAGTACGCGCCCTCGTAGTGCACGAGCAGCGGCCGGTCGTTCGACAGCAGCTCGGCGCCGAGGCTGAGTCCGAACAGCACGCCGAAGATCCACAGGCTCCACCAGCCGCGGCGGTTGGCGCGAAAGCGCCGCCAGGCCCGCGCGCGCGGCGACAGGCCGGCCGGCAGCGGCGCGGCATCTGCCGCCGGCGTGCTCACCGGTCCACCGATTCGAAGCCGATGCGCGGATCGACCAGCACGTAGGACAGATCCGACAGCAGCTTCGCGAGCAGGCCGAGCAGCGTGTACAGGTACAGCGTGCCCATGACCACCGGATAGTCGCGCCGCAGCACCGACTGGTAGGACAGCAGCCCCAGGCCATCAAGCGAGAAGGTCGTCTCGATCAGCAGGCTGCCGGTGAAGAACATGCCGATGAACGCCGCCGGAAAGCCGGTGACCAGCGGGATCATCGCGTTGCGGAACACGTGCCGGTACAGCACGGCGCGCTCGGTCAGGCCCTTGGCGCGCGCCGTCAGCACGTACTGCTTGCGGATCTCTTCGAGGAAGCTGTTCTTGGTCAGCAGCGTCATCACCGCGAAGCCGCCGACGGTCGAGGCGGTGATCGGCAGCACCAGGTGCCACAGGTAGTCGAGCACCTGCGCATACCACGGCAGCTGCTCCCAGCCCTCCGAGGTCAGGCCGCGCAGCGGGAATACCTGCCAGAAGCTGCCGCCGCCGAACAGCACCAGCAGCAGCAGGCCGAGCACGAAGCCGGGGATCGCGTAGCCGACCAGGATCAGCGTGCTGGTGGCGACATCGAAGCGCGAGCCGTCCTGCAGCGCCTTGCGGATGCCGAGCGGGATCGACACCGCGTACAGGATCAGGAAGCTCCAGACGCCGAGGCTCACCGACACCGGCAGCTTGTCGGCGATCAGCCCGAGCACCGAGCGGTGGTGGAAGTAGCTGTCACCGAGATCGAAGCGCGCATAGCGCACGACCATGTCGGCGAAGCGCTCGATGGCCGGCTTGTCGAAGCCGTAGAGCCTGCGGATCGCCTCGACCTCCTGCGGCCCGAGCCCCTGCGCGCCGCGGTAGGCGACGCCGCTGCCGCCGCCGCTGCTCGCCTCGCCGGCAGCACCGCGGTGCGTCAGCTCGTTGACCAGTTGCTCGACCGGGCCACCCGGCACGAACTGGATGATCGTGAAGCTGACCAGCAGGATGCCGAGCAGCGTCGGCACCATCAGCAGCACGCGGCGGGCGAGATAGGCGGCCATGCCCTACTTCGCCCACCAGCTGCTGATGACCCAGTCGATCGGCTGGTAGTACAGCGGCAGCGTCTGCGGATGCGCGAAGCGGTTGCGCCAGGCCAGCCGGTGCACCGGCGAATACCAGTTCGGCACGACGTAATCGCCCCACAGCAGCACGCGATCGAGCGCGTGCGCGGCCGTGACCAGCGCGGCGCGATCCGGCGCATAGACGAGCTTCGCGAGCAGCGCGTCGACGACCGGGTCCTTCAGGCCGAGCAGGTTGTTCGAACCGGGCTGGTCGGCGCTCGCCGAGCCCCAGTTGCCGGACTGCTCGTTGCCGGGCGACGGCGACTGCGGCCAGACCTGCACGAGCGCATCGAAGTCAAAGTTGTCGACGCGCTGCTGGTACAGCGAGGTATCGACGGTGCGGTAGTTCAGGCGCACGCCGAGGCGTTCGAGGTTCTTCGCGTACGGCGCGATCACGCGCTCGAAGCCGCGGTTGACCAGCAGCATCTCGAATTCGAGCCTGCGGCCCTCCTTGACCAGCACGTTGTCGGCGAGCGTCCAGCCGGCCTCCTTCAGCAGCGCCAGCGCCGCGCGCAGGTTGTCGCGCAGCGACCCCGGCGCCTCGGTCGACGGCGGCTGCCAGGGCCGCTCGAACAGCTCCGCCGGCAGCTGCGCGCGGAACGGTTCGAGCAGGGCGAGTTCCGCGCCCTGCGGCACGCCGCTCGCGGCCAGGTCGCTGTTGGTGAAGTAGCTGTTGCTGCGCCGGTACAGGCCCTCGAACAGCGTCTGGTTCGACCATTCGAAGTCGAAGGCCAGCGCCAGCGCCCGGCGCACGCGGATGTCCTGGAACAGCGGCCGGCGCAGGTTGAACGCGAAGGCCTGCATGCCGGCGTTGTTGCGGTGCGCAAGCTCGGCCTTGACCAGCTCGCCGCTGTCGAACTTCGGCCCGGTGTAGTCGCGCACCCACTGCTTGGCGATGTTGACCTGGGCCACGTCGAACACGCCGGCCTTGAAGCCTTCGAGCGCGACCGCCTGATCCTGGAAGTACTCGAACACCACGCGATCGAAGTTGTACTGGCCGCGGCGCACCGGCAGCTCCGCCGCCCAGTAGTCGGGCCGGCGCCGGTATTCGATGCGCCGCCCGGCCGTGAAACCCTCCAGCGCATACGGCCCGCTGCAGAGCGGGGCTTCGCGCACGATCTCGTCGAACTGGCGCCCCTCGATCCACTTCGCCGCGAACACCGGCATCTGGCCGATGATCAGGTGCAGCTCGGGGTTCTCGCGCGCGAACTCGAAGCGCACGCTCTGCGCATCCTCGACGACGGCGGCCTGCACGTCGGCCCAGTACAGCCGGTACTGCGGATGCGCGAATTTGCCGGTCAGCGTGTCGAAGCTCGCCTTCACGTCGGCCGCGCGCACCGGCGAGCCATCGGCGAAGCGCGCCTCGGGCCGCAGGTGGAAGCGCACCGAGCGCCTGTCCGGCGCGAGCGCGATGTCATCGGCGAGCAGGCCGTAGACGCTGAAGGGTTCGTCGCGCGACTGCTCGACCAGCGTGTCGCACATCAGGTCCGCCACGCCGGCCGCCGGCGTGCCCTTCAGCAGCCACGGGTTCAGGCGGTCGAAGCCGCCGATCGCATCGAGCGTCAGCGTGCCGCCCTTGGGCGCATCGGGATTCACGTATTCGAAATGCGTGAAGCCGGGGCCGTACTTCGGGGCATAGCCGAGCGCGACCGCAGGCCCGGCGTGAAGCGGCGCGGACAGCAGCAGCAGCGGGAACAGGCAGGTGCCGGCGACGGCCGGCAGGCGGAATCGGGCCATCGGCGATCCTTTGAGGGCGGAAACCCGCAGGTTATGCTTTCAGGATTGACCGGGAGCCGGGAACGGCCGGCTTTCGACGATAGCAAATGACCACAGGAGTCCTCCATGGGTTTTCTCGCCGGCAAGCGCGCCCTGATCGTCGGTCTCGCCAGCAACCGCTCGATCGCCTACGGCATCGCCCGGGCCATGCACCGTGAAGGCGCCGAACTCGCGTTCACGTACCAGAACGACAAGCTCAAGCCCCGCGTCGAGAAGATGGCCGCCGAGTTCGGCAGCACGCTGACCTGGCCCTGCGATGTCAGCAACGATGCCGAGATCGACGCCGTCGCCGAAGCCCTCGCCGGCGCCTGGCCCGAGGGCTACGACATCGTCGTGCATTCGGTGGCGTTCGCGCCCGGCGAGGCGCTCGATGGCGACTTCCTCGACGGCATCTCGCGCGAGAACTTCCGCATCGCCCACGACGTGAGTTCCTACAGCTTCGCGGCCCTCGCCAAGGCCACGCGCCCGAAGCTGCGTGCCGGCGGCGCGCTGCTGACGCTCAGCTACCTCGGCGCGATGCGCAGCATCCCGAACTACAACGTCATGGGCCTCGCCAAGGCCAGCCTCGAAGCCAACGTCCGCTATCTGGCCGCAACGCTGAGTCCGGCGCAGCTCGACGCCGACGGCAAGTTCGTCGCGCACGGCGTGCGCGTCAACGCCATCTCGGCCGGCCCGATCCGCACGCTCGCGGCCAGCGGCATCGCCGGCTTCCGCAAGATGCTCGAAGCCTTCGAGGCCGCCGCGCCGACGCGCCAGTGCGTGACCATCGATGAAGTCGGCAACGTCGCGGCCTTCCTGTGCTCGGACCTGGCCTCCGGCATGACCGGCGAGATCGTCTACGTCGACGGCGGCTTCCACAACGTCGCGATGGCGAACCTGTAAGCGCCCCCGCTCCTCAAGGCGGACACGACGCGGGCCCGCTGCCGGATCGACGGCAGCGGGCCCGCGCATGTCCGGGCCGGTCCTGATCCGGACCGACCCGGTATCCGGACAGGCCGGTCGCCCGCGCAATCAGAGCGTGTCGGCGCGATTCTCGATCTTCGCCGCCGCGCGCAGCGCATCGAGCAGGCCGCGGAAGTCGCGCTCGCCGGACTGCAGCGCCGCCCGCTGCGTGAGCGCCTGCCGATCGGCTTCCGCCACGTCGGCCTCGGTCCCGGGCTGCACGGACTTCAGCACGATCACCGCCCGGTCGCCACTGGCCAGCTCCAGCACGCTGAGCGCGGGCTGGCTGCCAGCCGGCGGCGGCACCCGGAAGGCTGCGCGCAGCAGTTCCGGCGTCAGCACCGCCGCGTTGCGGGTCAGCGGGCCGGGAGCCTGGCGCGTCGCACCGGCCGCCTGCGCCGCCGCCTCCGGCGCCGTGCCATCGCGCACGGCCTGCATCAGCTGCTCGGCCGCCTTCGCCAGTTCGGCGCGCGCCTGACTGTCCTTCAGCTCTGCGACGATCTGCTCGCGCGCTTCGGCGAGCGTCTTCGGCTTGGCATCGCGATGCTCGGCGACGCGCACGACGATGACGTGCTGGGCATCGAGCTGCACCGGCTCGCTGTTGCGCCCGTCCTTCAGCACCTCGTCCGAGAACGCCGCCGCCAGCACGCGCGCATCGTTGAGCAGCGGATCGTCACTGCCGCTGCGCGTCAGCCAGTCGCTGGTGCGCGTCTGCAGGCCGAGTTCGCGGGCAGCGGTGCTCAGGTTGTCGGGGTTTTCGAAGACCAGCGTCGAGAGCCGGTCGGCAGCATCGAAGAATGCGCTCTCGGCCTGCTGGCGCTGCCAGAGCTGCACGAGCTGCGCCCGGACCTCCTCGAACGGCGGCACGCTGCCCGGCGTCACCGCATCGAGCCGGATCACGTGGAAGCCGAAATCGGTGCGCACCGGTTCACTGAGATCGCCGACCTTGCCGAGACCGAACAGCGCCTGATCGAAAGCCGGGTCCATGACGCCGCGCTCGAGCGCGCCGAGATCGCCGACCTCGACGTTGGCCGTGCCGGCCAGGGACTTGCCGAGCGCCTCGAAGCTTTCCTTGCCGCTGACGACGGTCTCGCGGTAGCCGAGCGCCTGCTGATGCGCCTGCTCGACCTGCGCGGGACTCGCGCCGTCCGGCACGCGCACGAGGATGTGCGAGGCGGTGCGGGTTTCCGGCCGGCCGAGGCTGGCCTGCTGCTGCGTGTACAGGCCCCTGAGGTCGGCGTCCTGCGGCGTGCCGACCCGCGACAGCAGCAGATCCGGGCTCAGATCCAGCACTTCGAGCCGCAGCTGCTCGGGGAAGACATAGGCCTGCGGCTGCGCGCGGAAACGGGCCTCGATGGCCGCGTCATCGACGCTCTGACGCGCGCTGACCGGCGCCAGCGCCAGCGTCAGCACCTCGAAATCGCGCTTCTGCGCGACCAGTTCGATCAGCCGGCTGCGGTCGGTCGTGCTGAGCAGCGCGGTCGCTGCCAGCCCCTGACGCAGCTGATCGGTGGCCAGCGAGGTGCGCAGCATGTTCTCGAAGTCCGTGACCGTATAACCCTGGCGGCGCAGCACGGCCTGATAGGTTTCGGGATCGAAGCGATCACCGGCCCGGAAGGCCTCGACCGACTGCACCCAGGCCGAGACCTGCACGTTGCCGGCCCGCATGTGCTCGGCGCGGGTGAACTGCTCCAGCAGGCGCTCGTCGATCAGTTGCCCGACGATCATGTGCTTGAGCCGGTTCTCGTCGACATCCTGCACGCCGCCCTGACGCAGCCGCTCACGCTGGTTCTGCAGGGTCTGCTGGTAACGCGCCAGCCCGATCTCTTCGCCGTTGACCCGGGCGACGAACGGCGCGGTTCCGTCATGGGTGTAATAGTTGATGCCCCAGAGCGCGAACGGAATGAGCAGCATTCCGAACACGAGGTAAGCGAACCAGCCTGAGGCACGGTCCCGGATCGTCTGCAGCATGAACAGGATTTCCGTGACGGAGAGACGGAACACGGATGCGCCGGCTCCATGCAGTTACCCTGTTCGCCGGCATCATCCGCAACGGATGTGGCTCCAGTCTAACGCAATGGCCAGCCACAGGGCGCACGATCGGCGCCGGTGAGGCCGCGCACTGGAAACGGGAAAAACAGGGAATGGCGGAGCGGACGGGGCTCGAACCCGCGACCCCCGGCGTGACAGGCCGGTATTC
>NZ_DAOLKE010000099.1:0-2532 GCF_035331805.1 Plasticicumulans sp.
CGGTGCATGTGCAGCGCGCGGGCGGTGGCCGAGACATTGCCGCCGTGTTCGGCGAGCACGCGCTGGATGTGCTCCCATTCCAGGCGATCGACCGACATCGGCGTGTCGCTGACCGGCACGCGGGCATTGCCGTCGAGGCGGCCGAAGGCGGCGACGATCTGGTCGGCATCGGCGGGCTTGGCGAGGTAATGCACGGCACCGAGCTTGATGGCCTCGACCGCAGTCGTGATGCTCGCGTAGCCGGTCAGCACGATGATGCGCGTGCCGGCGTCGAGCGCGACCAGCGCCTCGACCAGCGCCAGTCCCGATTCGCCCGGCATCTTCAGATCGACGACCGCGAACTCCGGCGGTTCGATGGCGGCCAGCCTGCGCGCTTCGGCCACATCGGCGGCGGGGCGCACCGCATAACCACGCCGGGTCAGTGCGCGGGCGAGCACGCTGCGGAAGGTGTCGTCGTCATCGGCCAGCAGCAGCGTCGGCCGGTCGGCGGCAGCGTCGCTCATGTCGGGTTCACCGCCAGCGCCGCGTTTGGCAGCCGGATTTCGGCGCAGGTGCCGCCTTCGGGGCGGAGCGTGTAGCGCAGTTCACCACCGAGGCGCTCGATCGCGGCCCGCGCGAGGAAGATGCCGAGTCCGCGCCCGTGCAGCTTGCCGGTCCAGTGCGGTTCGCCGGCCCGTGCCGGCAGGCCGGGGCCGTCGTCGAGCACGGCCAGGCGCAGGCCGCCGCCCTCCCAGTCGGCGCGCAGGCCGATGCCGGCCGGCGAGACATCGGCGGCGTTGTTGAGCAGGCTGACCAGGCTCTGGGCGAGGGTGTCGTCGGTCAGGATCGACGGCGACGCGCCGGCGGCCAGCTGCAGTTGCACCGGCACTGCCGGTCGCAGCGTCTGCCAGCGCGCCAGCAGGGTTTCGAGCCAGACATCGAGCGCCTGCGTGCCGGCGGCCTCGACGCGCGCCTGACCGGCGGCGGCGAGCAGGCTGCTGATCGCGTGCTTGCAGTGCTCGACCTGTGTGCGCAGCGTTGCGAGATCGGCCGCGAGCGCGGCATCGCCGGCGTGATCGAGCTCGAGCTCGCGCGCCAGCACGGCGATGGTCGCGAGCGGCGTGCCGAGTTCGTGCGCGGCCCCGGCGGCGAGCGCACCGAGGGCCAGTACCTGACGGTCGCGCAGCGTCTGTTCGCGGGCAGCGGCGAGTTCGCGTTCGCGCCGGCGCAGCACCACGGCCATCGCGCCGGTGAAATGCACGAGCAGCCCGGCGGCGGCGACGAAGCTCAGCCACATGCCGACCAGATGCGAGGCATAGCCGAGCCCGCCGGACAGCGCGTGCGGGTGCTGGGCGGCGTGCGCCGTGTGCAGGCCGACCGCCGCCGGCGTCCAGACCACGATCAGCAGCGTCGCCATGCCGATGGCCAGCCCGGTCAGCATCCAGGCCAGCCGGCGGCGCAACAGCGTCGCGCCGAGTGCGAGCGGCAGCAGGTACAGCGACACCAGCGGGTTGCCGAAGCCGCCGGTGGTGGCGAACACGACAGTGAGCAGCACGAGGTCGAGTCCGAACTGCAGCAGCGTCGCCAGCCGCAGCGCGCGTGCCGCCTGCCCGAGCAGCAGCCAGCCGCCCAGCACCAGCGCCAGCATCGCCCACGGCAGGTCGAGCCCGAGTACGGCATCGGCGAGCGCATGCGCCCCGGCCACCAGCGCGATCAGCAGCAGCCGGTAGCGATGCAGGCGCGCGGCCTCGGCGGCCGTCGGGGGGACCGGGGAGAACAGCATCGGCATCAGGGATCCGGTCGCGCCGTCGCCGGCGCAGGGGGGCGCAGTCTAGCCGGCCGGTACCGCGCCCGGCATGCGGCAGGATGTCGCGGCTTCAGGCCCGGCCCGATGGCAGGCTCCGGTCGCCGGCCCCGAGTGCGCGCTGCATCAGCACCGTGTCGATCCAGCGCCCGTGCTTGAAGCCGACCGCCCGGCAGATGCCGATCGGCTCGAAGCCGTGGCGGGTGTGCAGCCGGATCGACGCGGCGTTGTCGCTGTCGCCGATCACCGAAATCATCTGCCGCCACGGCCCGCGCTCGCAGCGCCGGATCAGGGCTTCGAGCAGCGCCGTGCCGACGCCGCCGGCGGTGCAGTCGTGGGCGATGTAGATCGAGTCTTCCACGGTGTAGCGGTAGGCCGGCCGTGACCGGTACGGCGTGGCATAGCAGTAGCCGAGCACGCGTGCCCCGCGTTCAGCGACCAGGAACGGCAGGCCGTGCGCCAGCACCTGCGCACGGCGCTCGGTCATCGCCGCCAGCGACGGCGGCACTTCCTCGAAGGTCTGGGCGCCGTAGAGCACGTAGGGCGTGTAGATCTCGCAGATCGCGAGCAGGTCGATCGCAAGCGCATCGCGCACGGCCAGCGCAGTGCCCGCGGCATGGGGTTCAGGGGCTGAAGTTTCGAAATCCTGCCCGGTTTCAGCCGGCCGGGGAGGCAGGGCGGAATCGGTACTCATCGGCGGGGCGGCATGACTGGCTGCGATGAATCGGCAGCACTCCGCCGGCCTGTGC
>NZ_DAOLKE010000099.1:2632-7796 GCF_035331805.1 Plasticicumulans sp.
TATTCCAGCGGCGTGACCTGCTTGCCGAACTTCTCCAGCTCCTGCCAGCGACAGGCGCTGTAGAGGCGCGGGTAGGAGTCGCCGAAGGCTTCGCGCGGGAACGGGGACTTGTCGAAGATTTCCAGCGCGTGCTTCAGCGAGGCCGGCAGCACCGGCGCCTGTCCGTTGCCGACATGGCCGCGACTGGGCTCACCGGGATCGAGCTTCTCGCGGATGCCGCGCAGGCCCCCGGCCAGCATCGCCGCCAGCGCCAGATACGGATTGGCGTCGGCGCCGGCGAGGCGGTGTTCGATGCGCATCGCCTGCCGCTCGCCGGACGGAATGCGCAGCGCCGCGGCGCGGTTGTCGTAGCCCCAGCTCGCCGAAACCGGCGCGTGGCTGCCGGGCTGGAAGCGGCGGTAGGAATTGGTGTTCGGGGCATAGAGCGCCATCGTCTCGCGCATGGTCGTGACCATGCCGGCGATTGCGTGCTTGAGCAGCGCGCTGCCTTCGGCGCTGCCGTCATCGAAGACGTTGAAGCCGCGCTCGTCGATCAGGCTGAAGTGGATGTGCATGCCATTGCCGGCGAGTTCGCCGTAGGGCTTGGCCATGAAGGTCGCGGCCATCTGGTGCTGCTGCGCGACGCCCTTGATCACGCGCTTGAGCAGCACGGCGTTGTCGGCGGCGAGGATGGCGTCGTCGACGTGCTTGAGGTTGATTTCGTACTGGTTCGGCGCCTGTTCGGCGACCGTGGTGTCGACCGGCAGGCGCTGCAGCACGCAGGCGCGGGCGACGCCGTCGAAGAAGTCCTCGAACTCGTGCAGCTCGTCGATGCCGTAGACCTGCGAACTCCACTGCCGGCGGCCGGTGCCGGGCGACAGCGGCGGCTGCGGCGAGCCATCCGGCGAGGGCTCGCGATCGAGCAGGTAGAACTCCAGCTCCAGCGCCACGACCGGCGTCAGCCCGAGCGCCGTGTAGCCGGCCAGCACCTGCGCGAGCACCTGGCGCGGATCGCCGAAGAAGGGCTGGACGCTGTCCGGGTCGTACATCGCCATCAGCACCTGCGCGGTCGGGCGCTTGAGCCACGGCACCAGCGTCAGCGAACCGGCGACCGGCTTGCAGAGGCCGTCGCGGTCGCCGGTCTCGATCACGAGGCCGCTGGCGAGCACGTCGTTGCCCCAGATGTCGAGCGCGAACACCGACGAAGGCAGGCGGATGCCGGCGCTGTAGACCTTCTCGACCGCACTGCGCGGCACCCACTTGCCGCGCAGCACGCCGTTGGTGTCCGGGATCAGCAGCTCGAAGACTTCGACTTCGGGATGCGCGGCCAGGAAGCGGCCGACCTCGTCGTGCGCGACGTTGGCGGGACTCATCGGAGGATTCCTCGGGGGCAGGGGCATCGCTTGACGCCGTTCGGGTGTTCGCGAAGACTGCCGGCCGATTGTGATCACATGTTTCCGGAGCTGTCGAGTCCACCGCCTCCCACCCCGATGCCCGTGACGCTGCCCGCCGCCGAGCGCACCGCCGGCGCCACCCTGCACGAACAGGTCTACCAGTCGCTGCGCGGCGCGATCATGTGCGGGCGCTTCGTGCCGGGGCGGGCGCTGACCATCCGCGGCGTCGCGGCGATGCTCGGCACCAGCCTGATGCCGGTGCGCGAGGCGCTGCGCCGGCTGGTCGCCGAACGCGCGCTGGAACTGCTCGCCAACCGCCGCGTCAGCGTGCCGCACATGACGCCGGCGCGGCTCGATGAGCTCTGCGCCGCGCGCCTCGCGCTGGAGCCGCTGGCGGCGGTGCGGGCGCTGCCGCACGTCGACGGCACGCGGCTCGCGGAACTCCGGCAGATCGACGCCGGCATCGACGCCGCGCTCGCTGCCGGCGAGGTCGAGCGTTACCTGCAGCTCAACCAGCTCTTTCACCTGACGCTGTACCGCGCCGGCGAGCCGCAGGTGCTGATCCCGCTGATCGAGAGCCTGTGGCTGCAGTTCGGGCCGTTCATGCGCGCGACCATCGGCCGCATCGGCGCGAGCTACGTGCTCGATCGCCACGTCGAGGCGCTGGCCGCGCTCGAACGGCGCGATCCGCTGGCGCTGCGCCTGGCGATCGAGAGCGACATCCGCGACGGCATGGGCTCGCTGAGCCACGAGGAACTGCTGCGGCTGTACCGGGACGCTGCGGCACCGGCAGAGCGATCTGCATCCGCCCGGGAATAAACCACCCGGCCCGGCGCGTCTCCCGTGCAACGGTCCCGCTTCCGGGGCCGCAGCAGCGGAGACCGCCCCCATGTCCTCATCCCGTTCCGACCGCAGCGCTTCACCCGCCGCCCCCTCCATCGAATCCGGGCAGCCGCCATCCGCCGGCCTCACGCGCCGGCAGGCGCTCGGCTGCCTGTTCTGGGCCGGCACCGGCGCGCTGTGGGCAATGCACGGCGGCGTGCCGCGCTGGCTCGGTGCGATCGGTGACGCGAATGCGGCCGAGGCCAAGACCGATGCCGGTGCCTTCCGCTTCGTGCAGATCAGCGACAGCCACATCGGCTTCAACAAGGCCGCGAACCCCGATCCGCTGCTGACGCTGAACCTCGCGCTCGACAAGGTGCGCGCGCTGCCCGAGCGTCCGGCGCTGATGCTGCATACCGGCGATGTCACGCACCTGTCGAAGCCGGCCGAGTTCGACACCGCCGCGCAGCTGATCGGCGGACTCGGGCTGCCGACCTTCTACGTGCCGGGCGAGCACGACGTGATCGACGAAGGCGCCGGGCGGGCCTGGCTCGATCGCTACGGCAAGGGCACGCAGGGCGCCGGCTGGTACAGCTTCGAGGACCACGGCGTGCATTTCGTCGGCCTGGTCAACGTGCTCGACTTCAAGCCCGGCGGCCTCGGCCGGCTCGGGGCCGCGCAGCTTGCGTGGCTCGCCGATGACCTGAAGGCCGTGCGCGATTCGACGCCGGTCGTGGTGTTCGCACACATCCCGCTGTGGACCGTGTACGCCGACTGGGGCTGGGGCACCGACGACGCCGCGCAGGCGCTCGCGCTGCTGAAGCGCTTCGGCTCGGTGACGGTGCTGAACGGCCACATCCACCAGACGCTGCAGAAGGTCGAGGGCAACGTCAGCTTCCACACCGCCTACTCGACCGCCTACCCGCAGCCGGCCCCCGGCACCGCGGCCTCGCCCGGCCCGCTGGTGGTGCCGGCCGAACAGCTCCGGCACGTGCTCGGCGTGCGCAGCCTGCAGCTGACCCGCACCGCACCCGGTGCGCAGCTGACCGACTACCCGCTGGCCTGACGCCGGCCCGCGCCTTCTGCCCCGACGCCGAGCACCGGCGCTTTCGAGCCGCCCGGCCCCGCGTCCATCGCCGCCCGACCTCCGGAATCCCTGCCATGTCCTTCGCCTGCACCCTCCCGCCCCGCCCGCTCCTTGCCGCCGCCCTGCCGGTGCTGCTGGCCCTGCTCGTGCTGTCCCCGGCCCGCGCCGCCCCCGCAGCGGTCACGGTCACGATCCACGGATACGCTTTCGAACCGCGCACGCTCGTCGTCGCACCCGGCACGCGCATCCTCTGGAAGAACGCCGATGACGTACCGCACAACGTCGTCGGCCTCGGCAGCGCGGCCGCGCTGCGCTCGCCGGCGCTCGATCAGGACGACAGCTGGGAGACGCAGCTCGATGCGCCGGGCGAGATCGACTACGTCTGCGGCCTGCATCCGCACATGCAGGGCCACATCAGCGTGCGCGCTGCGCAATGAACCCGGCCTGAACCCGCCGCCCGGCCGGCTGCGGCCGGGCCGGGCCTTGCGGCTTATGGAGACGGTTCGCACCGTGACGACCGACATCGCTGACAGAACCCGGGCGCAGCAGCGCTACGCGGAGGTGGTCATGCCCTGGATCGATGGTGGCTATGCGCTGGCGCGCTGGCTGACCGGCAACGCCACCGACGCCGAGGACGTGCTGCAGGACGCCTGCGCCCGCGCCTGGGCCGCGCTCGGCAGCTACGCCGGCGGCAGTGCGCGTGCCTGGTTCCTCGCGATCGTGCGCAACTGCGCGTACACCTGGCTCGCGCGCAACCGCCCGCACGCGCTCGAATACACCGACGATCCGGCCGCCACCGAAGCCGAGCGCGGCATCGAGCTGCCCGGCTACGCGCCGCAGCCCCCCGTACCGCCCGAGGCGCTGGCGATCGAGCAGGCCGACCGCGAGCGCCTCGCCGCCGCGGTCGCGGCGCTGCCGCCGGTGTTCCGCGAAACCCTGGTGCTGCGCGAATTCCACGCCCTCGGCTACCGCGAGATCGCCGAACTGACCGGCGTGCCGGTCGGCACGGTGATGTCGCGCCTCGCCCGCGCCCGCAGCCGCCTGATCGCCGACCTCGGCGGGAGCCCGGCATGAACGACCGCCACGAACCCGCCGGCTACCCCGATCCCGACGCCGCGCTGCCGCCGGCCCCGGACGATCCGGAGCGTCTGCTGCTGCACGCCGATCTCGACGGTGAACTCGACCCGGCGGCGAGTCTCGCCCTCGCCCGCCGCCGCGCCGCCGACCCGGCATTCGCCGCCGAAGCCGAACGGATCGCCGCGCTGCACCGGGCCTTGTCGCGCATCTCGACCGAACATGGCCCGTCCGCGGCGCTGCGTGCCCGGCTCGCGCAGCCGTGGGCGCAGGCCGCCGCCGATGTGCCCGTGACCAGCCCCGTGACCGCGCCCGTCACCCCGCTCCCTGCCGCCCAGACCCGAACCCGCCGCCGCGGCTGGCACAGCGACTGGCGAGCGCTGGCCGCGAGCTGCCTGCTGAGCGCCGGCCTCGTGTACGGCAGCGCCGCGCTGTACTTCGCGCCCGATGCACAGCAGGCGCAGATCGCGGCCACCGTCGCCGGCCACCGCCGCGCGCTGCTCGCGCAGCACCCGGTCGATGTCGCGAGCAGCGACCGGCACACGGTCAAGCCCTGGCTCGGCAGCCGGCTGGCGCTGGCCCCGACCGTCATCGACCTCGCCGCCGGCGGCTATCCGCTGCTCGGTGCGCGCATCGAGATCGTCGACGGCCGCCCGGCGCCGACGCTGGTCTACGGCCACCGCGAACACCTGATCAGCCTGAGCCTGATCCCGGTCGGCTCGCGCGAGGAAAGCTCGCCGGAGCTGTCGACGGTCGATGGCTATGGCGTGCTGCGCTGGCAGCACGCCGGCATGGCGCACGTCGCGGT
>NZ_DAOLKE010000099.1:7896-11023 GCF_035331805.1 Plasticicumulans sp.
GGATTCGGGGTGGCCAACGGCGCAATCTCCGGTAAGCGGCACTGGCGACAGGGGCTTGCCGCTGGCTTCTAGGATGTGATCACATTTTCCGGCCCGTCGTCCCGCCCCCGCAAGCCCGCTGGAGTCGTCATGTCCACCCCTCCGACCCTCGCCGACTGGCACGCCCGTGCCGCCGCGCTGCAACCGCTGAAGCAGCTGCTGATCGACGGCCGCTGGCAGGACGCCGCCGACGGCGCGACGCTGCCCTGCGTGAACCCGGCCAGCGGCCAGACGTGGACCTCGGTCGCCGCCGGCAGCAGCGCCGACATCGACCGCGCCGTGCGCGCGGCGCGCGCGGCCTTCGAGGACCGGCGCTGGGCCGGACAGGCACCGGCAGCGCGCAAGCGCGTGCTCCAGCGCTGGGCCGAGCTGGTCGAGGCGCATCGCGACGAACTGGCGCTGCTCGAAACACTGAACGTCGGCAAGCCGATCCGCGACGCGCTCGCCATCGACGTGCCGGCCACCGCGCGCTGCCTGCGCTGGTACGGCGAGGCGATCGACAAGCTCTACGACGAGATCGCCCCGACCGCCGAGCAGTCGCTGGCGCTGATCCGGCGCGAGCCGGTCGGCGTGGTCGGCGTGGTCGTGCCGTGGAACTTCCCGCTGATCATGAGCGCCTGGAAGCTCGGCCCGGCGCTCGCGGCCGGCAACTCGGTGGTGCTCAAGCCCGCCGAGCAGTCGCCGCTGTCGGCGCTGAAGCTCGCTGAACTCGCGCTCGAAGCCGGGCTGCCGCCGGGCGTGCTGAACGTCGTCACCGGCTACGGCCATAGCGCCGGGCGCGCGCTCGGCCTGCACGAGGATGTCGACGCCGTCGGCTTCACCGGCTCGACCGAGGTCGGCAAGCTGTTCCTGC
Organism: Plasticicumulans sp.; assembly: GCF_035331805.1. Classification (NCBI taxonomy): domain Bacteria; kingdom Pseudomonadati; phylum Pseudomonadota; class Gammaproteobacteria; family Candidatus Competibacteraceae; genus Plasticicumulans; species Plasticicumulans sp. The sequence goes on from NZ_DAOLKE010000099.1 coordinate 8,789, forward strand.
AGTACGCCGGCCAGTCGAACCTCAAGCGCGTCTGGCTCGAATGCGGCGGCAAGACCCCGCACATCATCCTCGCCGACTGCCCGGACCTCGACGCCGCCGCGACCGCCGCCGCCTGGGGCATCTTCTTCAACCAGGGCGAGATGTGCACAGCCGGCTCGCGGCTGCTCGTCGATCGCCGCATCAAGGACCAGGTGCTGGAGCGCATCGTCGCGGTCGGGCGCACGCTCGCCCCCGGCGATCCGCTCGATCCGGCCACGCAGCTCGGCGCCATCGTCAGCAAGGAACAATGGCAGCGCGTGCTCGATTACATCGACATCGGCCGCGCGCAGGGCGCGACGCTGGCGCTCGGCGGTGCGGCGACGCGCGGTGCGACCGGCGGCTTCTACATCGAGCCGACCGTGTTCGACGGCGTCAACAACGCCATGCGCATCGCGCAGGAGGAAATCTTCGGCCCGGTGCTGTCGGTGCTCGCCGTCGACGGCGCCGAACAGGCCGTGCGCATCGCCAACGACACCATGTACGGGCTTGCCGCCGCGGTCTGGACGCGCGATCTCGCCACCGCGCACCGGGTTTCGCGACAGCTGCGTGCCGGGCTGGTCTGGGTCAACTGCTTCGATGCCGATGACATCACCACGCCCTTCGGCGGCTACCGCCAGTCCGGCAACGGCCGCGACAAGTCCCTGCACGCCTTCGACAAGTACACGGAGCTGAAGACGATCTGGATGCGCATCGGCGACTGAGCGCCCGCACGCCGCCGGCGCGGACGGAATTTGCGGCACGTCCGCCGGTCAGCCACGGAGCCCATCGCCCGCCCTGTCCCTCCGCATTCCCTCGCACCCAAGCATTCCCTCGCACTCACGAAGGTCCCGGCAAGATGCCCATCCCGATCCGCAGCAAGCAGGACTGGCAGGCCCTCGACGCCGCCCATCACCTGCACCCGTTCACCGATTACGCCGACCTGGCCGCGAAAGGCGCGCGCATCATCAGCTGGGCCGAAGGCGCCCATCTGCATGACGCCGATGGCCGCACCATCCTCGACGGCATGTCCGGGCTCTGGTGCGTGAACCTCGGCTACGGCCGGCGCGAGCTCGCCGAGGCCGCGCAGCGCCAGATGCTGGAGCTGCCGTACTACAACAACTTCTTCCAGACCGCCCACCCGCCGGCGATCGAGCTCGCGCACCGGCTCGCCGAGTTCGCGGCGCCCGATTACACGCGCGTGTTCTTCACCGGCTCCGGCTCCGAGTCGGTCGATACCGCGATCCGCATGATCTGGCGCTACTGGCAGCTGCAGGGGCAGCCGCAGCGCAACGTCATCATCGGCCGGCGCAACGGCTACCACGGCTCGACCATCGCCGGCGCCAGCCTCGGCGGCATGAAGGCCGTGCACGCGCAGCTCGCGCACCCGCTGCCGGGCTTCGTGCACATCGACCAGCCCTACGCCTTCGGCGAGGGCGCAGGGCTGGACCCGGCCGCATTCGGGCTGGAGCGTGCCCGCCAGCTCGCGCAGAAGATCGAGGAAATCGGCCCGGACAAGGTCGCGGCCTTCTTCGCCGAACCGATCCAGGGCGCCGGCGGCGTCATCATCCCGCCCGACACCTACTGGCCGGAGATCGAACGCATCTGCCGGCACCACGGCATCCTGCTGGTCACCGACGAGGTCATCTGCGGTTTCGGGCGCACCGGCCGGCGTTTCGGCGCCGAGTACTTCGGCGTCAAGCCCGACCTGATGACGGTCGCCAAGGGCCTGACCTCCGGCTACGTGCCGATGGGCGCGGTGCTGCTCGGCGCGCGCGTCGGCGAGGCGCTGGCGAGCGGCGGCGGCGAGTTCTTCCACGGCTACACGTACTCCGGCCACCCGGTCGCGGCGGCCGTGGCGCTGGAAGTGCTGCGCGTGCTCGAGCGCGAGCGCGTGATCGAGCGCGTGCGCGAGGACACCGGCCCCTATCTGCAGCAGCGCTGGCGCACGCTCGCCGAACACCCGCTGGTCGGCGAGGCGCGGGGCCTCGGCTTCTTCGGCGCGATCGAACTGGTGAAGGACAAGGCGAGCCGCGAACGCTTCCCGGAAGAAAAATCCGCCGGCCTGCGCTGCCGCGAGTTCTGCTTCGACAACGGCCTGGTCATGCGCGCCGTCGGCGACACGATGATCGTCGCCCCGCCGCTGATCCTCGATCGCGACGGCATCGACGAACTGGTCGAGAAGGCGTGGAAGTGTCTGGATCTGACGGCGCAGGCGCT
>NZ_DAOLKE010000100.1:0-10969 GCF_035331805.1 Plasticicumulans sp.
CCGATGTCCGCCGACGACGAAATCGTCAATCCCAGCCACGGCCCGCGGTTCACCGATCTGCTGGCGCTGGCCGCCAGCCGCCGGCAGCTGCTGAAGCTCGGTGCCGCCGGTGCGGCGCTGGCGCTGTTCGGGCGCAGCGGTGCCGCTGCCGATGCGCCGGCGGCCGCTGCGGCCCCGGCTGCCGCGCTCGCCGGCCTGCCCGGTTTCACGGCCATCGCCACCAGCACCGAGGACACGGTGCGCGTGCCGCCGGGTTACGAATGGGCGGTGCTGACGCGCTGGGGCGATCCGGTCGGCGCGCAGGCCGGGCAGCCGCGCTGGCGCAGCGATGCCGGCAACGATGCCGCCGAGCAGGCGCTGCAGTTCGGCATGCATCACGACGGCATGGCGCTGTTCCCGCTCGGCACGGACGGCACGCGCGCGCTGCTGGCGCTGAATCACGAATACGTCGATCACGGCCTGCTGTTCGCCGACGGCATGGACGGCTGGAGCGCCGCCAAGGTCGCGAAGTCGATGGCCGCGCACGGCGTCAGCGTCGTCGAGCTGGTGCAGGCCGATGGCCGCTGGAGCGTGGTCTCGCCGTCGCAGTACGCGCGGCGCATCACGGCCGCCACGCCGATGCGCCTCGCCGGGCCGGCCGCCGGGCATGCGCTGCTGGCGACCGCCGCCGATCCGCAGGCGCAGACGGTGCTCGGCACCTTCAACAACTGCGCCTGCGGCCAGACGCCGTGGGGCACGTATCTGAGCTGCGAGGAGAACTTCAACGGCTACTTCGCGCGCACGGCCGGTGAACCGACGGCGCTCGAAAAGCGCTACGGCATCAAGGACAAGTCCGACTACCGCTGGCACGAGCACGAGCCGCGCTTCGACCCGGCGCTGCACCCGAACGAGGCGCACCGCTTCGGCTGGGTGGTCGAGATCGATCCGCACGATCCGGCGGCGGTGCCGGTCAAGCGCACCGCGCTCGGGCGTTTCAAGCACGAGAACGCCGCGGTGACGCTGGCCGCCGATGGCCGCGTCGTCGTCTATCTCGGCGACGATCAGGCCAATGAATACCTGTACCGCTACGTCAGCAAGGGCCGTTACACGCCGGGCATGGCGCGCGCCGCGGCCGGGGCGCTGCTCGATGACGGCATCTTGTTCGTCGCGCACTTCGGCGCCGATGGTCACGGCGAGTGGCGGGCGCTGGTGCATGGACGCGACGGCCTCGATGCCGGCAACGGCTTCGCCGATCAGGCCGAGGTGCTGGTGAAGACCCGGCTCGCGGCCGATGTGCGCGGCGCGACGAAGCTCGATCGCACCGAGTGGGTCGCCATCCACCCGGGCCGCGCCGAGGTCGCGGTGACGCTGACCAACAACAGCGGCCGCAAGAGCGCCGATGCCGCCGATCCGCGCGCGCCGAACCCGCACGGCCACATCCTGCGCTGGCGCCCGGATGGCGCCGATCACGCCGCCGACGGCTTCGCATGGGAGGTGTTCGTGCTCGCCGGCGATCCGCAGGCCGAGGATGCCAGTGCCCGCGGCAATCAGCCCGGACTCAACGCCGCCAACACCGATGCCGCCTTCAGCTCGCCGGACGGCCTCGCCTTCGATGCGCGCGGCCTGCTGTGGATCGAGACCGATGTCTCGACCGGCAAGCTCTGGCATCCGCAGCTCGCACCGAAGCAGGGCGCGTATCAGGTCTTCGGCAACAACCAGCTGCTGGTCGCCAATCCGGACACCGGCGAGATCCGCCGCTTCCTGACCGGCCCGGTCGGCTGCGAGCTGACCGGCATCGCCTTCAGCCCGGATTTGCGCACGCTGTTCGTCAACATCCAGCACCCCGGCGAGCCGCTGGACGCGAACACCGAGTTCAACGACCCGACCGCGCCGCAGCGCTGGAGCCAGTGGCCGGACGGCCCCGGCGGCGGCCGGCCGCGCTCGGCGACGCTGGCGATCCGGCGCACGGATGGCGGGCCGGTCGGCAGCTGAGCGCGTGAAGCGGACGTGTGCGCGACCGGATGCGTCGCGCACACGGTTGCGGACACGCAGCCGCAAGGCCCGAAGCCGCACGTGCAAGGCTTTGCGGGCGATCCGCAAGGGAAAAAGCCTTGCGCGCAAGGCTGGAGGCGTGAAGCGCAAGGCCCGAAGCAGCACGCGCAAGGCTTTGCGCGCGATCCGCAAGGGAAAAAGCCTTGCGCACAAGGCTGGAAGCGCGAAGCGCAAGGCTCGAAGCCGTGCGTGCAAGGCTTCGGACCCGAAGTGCAAGGCTCGAAGCCTTGCACCTGCGGCGGCCAGGCTTTCGGCTGCGGGAAAAAGCCGTGCAGGCCAGACGCCGGGCCGGCCGGTTTCAGCCCAGGCGGCCCGCCATCGCCGCGGCTGCCGGGACGGCAGCGGCCGCGCGCGGGAAGTCGAGGACATCGACGTGCGTGACGCGCGCCTCGTCGGCCCAGTGCAGCACCTGCAGCCGGCCATCGGCGTGCTCGACCAGCGCCGTGCAGCTCTCGATCCAGTCGCCGCAGTTGGCGTACAGCGTGCCGTCGATCGTGCGCAGCTCGGGCTTGTGGATGTGGCCGCAGACGATGCCGTCGACCTCGCGGCGCGCGGCCTCGTGCGCGGCGGCGCGCTCGTAGCGGCCGATGGCGCGGGCGGCCGGGCCGATGCGCGTCTTCAGATCCAGCGCCAGCGAGCGGTACGGCAGGCCGCAGAGCCGGCGCAGCCGCCGGCTCCAGCGGTTCAGGAACAGCGCGAGATCGTAGGCGTGATCGCCGATCAGCGTCGTCAGCCGGCCGCCGCGCGCGGCATCGTCGAAGCCGTCGCCGTGCACGACCCATAGCTTTCGGCCGTCGGCGGTCTCGTGGATCGCCTCCGGCAGCAGCTCGACGCCGCCGAAGCGCAGGCCGTGATGCGCCCGCAGGGCCTCGTCGTGATTGCCGGGCAGCCAGACCACGCGCGTGCCGGCGGCAGCGAGCGCGATCAGCTTCGCGAGCACGCGCCCGTGCGCAGCCGGCCAGCGCCCGCGGCGGTCCATCTCCCACAGATCGAGCACGTCGCCGACCAGATAGAGCTGCTCGCAGGTGCAGGCATCGAGGAAATCGAGCAGCCAGAGCGCACGGCAGTCGGCATTGCCGAGGTGCAGGTCCGAAAGCCACACGGACCGGAAGGATCGCTCGCGCATCATCGTCATTCGTTCACCCGCTCGCTCCGGCCCGGAAGGTCGGCTGAGTCTGGGCAGCGGCGATGAAGCGGCCGTGACGTTCGCACGGCGAAGCGGTGGCGGGATCGTGATGGGCCGGTGACGGCGGGCGTGGCGCTCAGCGGCAGACCGTTGGCCGGGCGCGCGAAGGGACACGCCGCCCGGCCGGGACCGGAGTTGCCGGTCCGGCCGGACGGCGCGGGCAGGGTCGGGACGGGGTGGATGACATCGGTTCGGGTGCCGGGCGGGAGCGGACAGGCCGCGCAGGGTTCAGACGCCGTGCGCGGCGCCGTGGGCACCGAACACCGGCAGGGCGCTGCCGCGGCCGGTCGCGGAGTAACCAACCGGACGCTGGCCGTGCAGGGCCTCGTGGCGCAGCGCGTCGGCGCGGGCGATGTACCAGTCGTAGTCGATCGTGCCGTTGGCGAGGCGGCGGATGCTGTCGCGGGATTCAAGCGTATGCTGCATGGCGGCATCTCCTGACAGGTTGGATGACGCCCGCAGGATCATGGACTTGCCACACCCGCGACAAACGACGAATTTTCCCGATGCGTGAACTGAATTCATCTGTGCAGCCGGCCGCGACGCACCGGCTGCCGTCGCTGATCGCGCTGCGCGCCTTCGAGGCCGCCGCGCGCCTCGGCAGCTTCCAGGCCGCGGCGGCGGAACTGCATGTGACGCCCTCGGCGATCAGCCACCAGATCCGCGCGCTCGAAGGCGAACTCGGCGTGCCGCTGTTCGAGCGCCTCGACAAGCGCGTCGTGCTGGCGCGCGGCGGGCAGGAGCTGTTTCCGGCCGTGCGCGAGGCGATGGAGCTGCTGCAGGCGGCGAGCCTGCGCGTGCGCCGGCTCGCCGGCGAGCGGCGGCTGGTGCTGTCGAGCGCACCGCTGTTCGCGACGCGCTGGCTGATGCCGCGCCTCGCCGACTTCCACGCCCGCCACCCGGACTGGGAGCTGCACGTGCGCGCGACGCTGGAAGAGGAGGACTTCCGCAGCGGCGAGATCGATCTGGCGATCCGCTGGGGCGACCGCGACCGGCACTGGCCGCAGCACCTCGCGCACGAGGAGCTGCTGATCGAACGCATCACCGCGGTCGCAAGCCCCGATCTGGCCGCGCGGCTCGCTCCGGGCAGCGGTCCCGGCGCGCTGATCGACGGCGCCCCGCTGCTTGCCAGCGCCTTTCGCGACGCCGAATGGCAGCGCTGGTTCGATGCCGCCGGCTGCCTGAAGCCGGCGCCGCTGCCGAGTGCGCACTTCGCGAGCACCGCACACATGCTCGAAGCCGCGGTCGCCGGCATGGGCTGGGCGCTGGTCGATCCGCGCTTCGCCGGGCGCGAGCTGGCGCAGGGCCTGCTGGTGGCGCCGTGGCCGCTCGCCGGCTGCGAGGGTCAGCACTTCCACGCCGTCTGCCCGCCGGCGCACACCGGCCGCCCGGGCGTGGCGCGCTTCGTGAGCTGGGTGCGCGAGCGCCTGGCGGCCGAGGCTCCGGCAACTGCCGGTTGACGCCTGCCGCGCACGCGCGCTAAACCGCGCATCCCGTTGCGTATCGCACGCCTAACCGGCTGTCCGCAGCCGTTTTCTCCTCCCCCCTTCCAGGGAAGTGCGGCCATGACCAGAGCCCAGATCGAAAACGTCAACGTCGTCTCGACCGAGATGCTGCTGACCCCCGCGGAACTGCACAAGCGCCTGCCGCTGACTGCCGACGCCCGCGCCGCCGTCGTCGCCGGTCGCGAGACCGTCGAGGCCATCCTCGACCGCCGTGACCCGCGCCTGTTCGTCGTCGTCGGCCCGTGCTCGATCCACGACCCGGCGGCGGCGATGGACTACGCGCGGCGCCTGAAGGCGCTGTCCGACGAACTCGGCGACACGCTGTACCTGATCATGCGCGTGTACTTCGAGAAGCCGCGCACGACCACCGGCTGGAAGGGCCTGATCAACGACCCGGACATGGATGATTCCTTCAAGATCCAGAAGGGCCTCGGCGTCGCCCGGCAGCTGCTGACCGACATCGCCGAACTCGGCCTGCCGACCGGCACCGAGGCGCTCGACCCGATCAGCCCGCAGTACCTGTCGGACCTGATCACCTGGGCGGCGATCGGCGCGCGCACGACCGAATCGCAGACGCACCGCGAGATGGCCTCGGGGCTGTCGACGCCGGTCGGCTTCAAGAACGGCACCGACGGCGGACTGGCGGTGGCGATCAACGCGCTGCTGTCGGTGTCGAAGCCGCACAGTTTTCTCGGCATCGACGGCGAGGGCCAGTGCTCGATCATCCGCACGCGCGGCAACCGCTACGGCCACGTCGTGCTGCGCGGCGGTCCCAAGCCGAACTACGACTCGGTCACCATTGCCCTCTGCGAGCAGGAACTGGCGAAGAACAAACTGCCGGCCAACATCGTCGTCGACTGCAGCCACGCCAACTCCAGCAAGAAGCACGAACTGCAGCCGCTGGTGCTGAACGATGTCGTCAACCAGATCGTCGACGGCAACCGCTCGATCCTCGGCGTCATGATCGAAAGCAACCTCAACGCCGGCAACCAGCCGATCCCGGCCGATCTCTCGCAGCTCAAATACGGCGTCTCGGTCACCGACGCCTGCGTCGACTGGGAGACCACCGAGCGCATGCTGCGCGACGCGCACGCGAAGCTGAAGGACGTGCTGCCGAAGCGCCTCGGCTGAAACCGGCAGCCCCGCCGCCGCCCGCAGGCCCCGCCCCGTGCGGGGCCTTGCATTTTCAGGCCCGGCAGAAATGAAGACGGCGCCGGCGGCCCCCTTGCGGGGAACCGCCGGCGCCGTCCGTACGGAAGGCGCCGCGCAGCCGCGGCCCGGGGCTTACTCGCCGCCCCAGCCGTATTCCTCGACCGTGCGGAACAGGTCCATGTCAGAGACGACGCCGATCGGCGTGCCGCTCGCGCCGACCACGACGCGGCGGATGTTGGCTTCGAGCATCTTCGACGAGGCTTCGGTCAGCGTGGTGTCACGCGAGACCATCACCAGCGGCCGGTTGACGATCTCGTTGACGACGACGCGGGCCGGCGAGCGGTTGGCGTTGATGATCTTCCGCACGATGTCGCGCTGGGTCATGATGCCCCATTCGCCCTTGTCATCCGGCTCGACCACGACCGAGCTGATGCGCGATTCACGCATCATGTGCATGACCTCGGCGACCGACTCGGTGCCCTTGACGGTGACGACCTTGTGCATGATGTCGGCAACGGCATGCGGCTGGCGGCCGGCTTCCTTCATCGCCTCGGCCGGGTTGGCCTGACGCTGCTCCTCGAGCTTGGACTTCTCGGCCTCGACCTGGGCGCGGTGCGCCTCGGCGGCGGCGACCAGCGCGGCCGTCTCGCCGCGGATCTTCGCGATCAGCAGGTCGCCGAACTGGCTGGTCTTGACCTCGGTGGCGCCCGGCATCTGACGCGCGAAGTCGTAGGTGACCGTCTTGTCGGCGATGACCTTGGTCAGCGCCGAGTTGATCAGGTCCGCGGCCTCCTGCCAGCCCATGTATTCGAGCATCATCACGCCGGACAGCAGCAGCGAGCCCGGGTTGACCTTGTCGAGGTTGGCGTACTTCGGCGCCGTGCCGTGCGTGGCCTCGAACACCGCGACGTAGTCGGCGATGTTGGCGCCCGGGGCGATGCCGACGCCGCCGACGTGCGCGGCGGCCGCGTCGGAGAGGTAGTCACCGTTGAGGTTCAGCGTCGCCAGCACCGAGAACTCGGCCGGGCGCAGCTGCAGCAGCTGGAAGATGATGTCGGCGATGCGGTCCTTGATGACGATCTTGCCTTCCGGCTGCACGCCACCGTAGACGCTGTACAGCTCGTCCTCGGTGATCGTCACGTCGCCGAACTCGTCGCGCGCGACCTCATAGCCCCAGTTGCGGAACGCACCCTCGGTGAACTTCATGATGTTGCCCTTGTGGACAAGCGTCACGGAGTCCTTCTTGTGGTCGATCGCGTAGCGGATGGCCTTGCGCACCAGGCGCTTGGTGCCGAAGGCCGACACCGGCTTGATGCCGAGACCGGCGCCCTCGAAGAACTCGGCGCCCATTTCCTCACGCAGGAACTTGGCGACCTTCTCGTTCTCGGGCGTGCCGGCCTTGTACTCGATGCCCGAGTACACGTCCTCGGTGTTCTCGCGGAAGATGACGATGTCCACGAGTTCCGGGTGCACCATCGGCGAGGGCACGCCGGCGTAGTAGCGCACCGGGCGCACGCAGGCGTACAGGTCGAGTTCCTGGCGCAGCGCGACGTTCAGCGAGCGGAAGCCGCCACCGACCGGCGTGGTCAGCGGACCCTTGATCGAGACGATCAGGTCCTTCAGGGCTTCCAGGGTTTCGTCCGGGAAGTAGTTGCCGTCGTAGATCTCGGCAGCCTTCTCGCCCATGAACAGCTCGCACCAGTGAATCTTGCGCTTGCCGTCGTAGGCCTGCTCCACCGCCGCATCCCACACGCGCAGACAGGCGCGGGTGATGTCGGGGCCGATGCCGTCGCCCTCGACGTAGCCGACGACCGGCTGGTCCGGAACGCTGAGCTTGCCGTCGACGACGGTGATCTTCTCGCCGGTGGCGGGCATCTTGATGTGCTGGTAAGCCATGAGACCTCCTTCCTCGTCCGCTCGCTGCGGCGGACAGACTTGTTCACGCGGCGCGTCAGGCTGGAAAGACCTGATGACTTGTCGCGACCCCCGATGTTCGGGGCCGGAAACGTTGCGGCGGGATGGTCCGTACAGCAAACGCGCAGGTCGCACCGGCAGGCCGGAGCTGCCGGACGGGTCTGTCGCCTGCGGAGGAAGGCTCGCAGCCGGAAACGGCCGCGGGAGCCACGAATACGGTACGCCGAAACGCTGCCAACCCCTTGCCCGGCCTTGTCGATCTGTGTCGATCTCGTTATGGATGCCGGGTGCTCCAGCCGCGCGCAAAACTACACGCAAACGTGCGGGGTGGCAATCGCGCCGCCGGCCGCCTCCGGCGGCGGGCCGGGGCCGAATGGCGATTTCGGGGCGTGCAGCGGGGATTGCCGGAGGCAGGGGCTTTTCCGGCAGGTGAAACCGGCGGGCGCGGCGCGTGCGGGGCGCGGATTTCTTGTTGCGGGCGCCGGCAGGCGGCTACCATCGGTGCTCCGGTCGGCCAGGAACGGCGGACCGACCCGCCTGAGAGCGACCGCAAGATGACGATGCGCACCTCGATCCCCGGAATCGTCGCCGGACTGGCCCTCACCGGGATGGCCGCCGCGGCCGTCGCGGCCGACGGCGCGTGGATCCCGCGCGGCAAGCCGATGCGGCAGTTTCCGTCCTGCTACCAGATGTGGGTCTGCGTCGCGAAGGACAAGCCCGAGGGACCGTTCAGCGGCATGCCGCGCGGCACCTGGGGCGCCTGCGACACCAGTTATACCGCCGGCGCGGCCGGCAGCCAGGCCGAAAGCTGCGAGAAATGCCTCGCCGGCCCGCCCGAGGACGCCTGCAAGCCCTGACGCCGGCCCGGATCGCCCACCGGCTGCGGCTGCGGCGGCGTTCTCAGCCGAGGAAGCCCGTACATGACGCTGACCGAACTGCGCTACATCGTCGCGGTGGCACGCGAACGCCACTTCGGCCGTGCCGCCGAGGCCTGCTTCGTCAGCCAGCCGACGCTGTCGGTGGCGGTGCGCAAGCTCGAGGACGAACTCGGCGTCGTGCTGTTCGAGCGCGGCCCCGGCGAGGTCACCGTCACGCCGGTCGGCCGGCGCGTGGTCGGGCAGGCGCAGCGCGTGCTGGAGGAAGCCGACGCGATCCGGGCGCTGGCGCTGTCGGGCAAGGACGAGCTCGCCGGCGTGCTGCGCCTCGGCGCGATCTACACGATCGGCCCCTACCTGCTGCCGCAACTGATCCCGCGCCTGAAGCGCGTCGCGCCGCACATGCCGCTGCAGATCGAGGAAAACTACACGGCCGTGCTCGGCGAGCGCCTGAAGCAGGGCAAGCTCGACGTGCTGATCCTGTCGCTGCCCTTCGAGGAGAGCGGCGTGCTGACCGAGGCGCTGTACGAGGAGCCCTTCGTCGTCGTGATGCCGGCCGGCCACGCGCTGGAGCACGAGCGCGCGATCGACGTGCACGCGCTCGCGCAGGAGGATCTGCTGCTGCTCGGCCCCGGACACTGCTTCCGCGACCAGGTGCTGCAGGTCTGCCCCGAGTGCAACCGCGCCGCGGTGGCCTCGGACGCCGACAACATGCAGCGCACGCTCGAAGGCAGCTCGCTCGAAACCATCCGGCTGATGGTCGCCACCGGCATGGGCGTGACCGTGCTGCCGCAGACTTCGATGACCGCCTACGCCAGCGCGCCCGAACTGCTGAGCGTGCGGCCGTTCACGGAACCGGCGCCGAAGCGCGTCGTCGCGCTGGCCTGGCGCAAGAGCTTCCCGCGGCCGGCGGCGATCCGCGTGCTGGCGGCGGCCGTGCGCGCCTGTCCGCTCGGCGAGTCCATCGAGGTGCTGGAGGGCGCGACGGCCTGAATCCGGCCCGTCGCCGCCCCGTCCCGGCCGCTGGCCGGCGCGCAGGCTTTTCAGCCGGGGTCGCGATCGAGCGCCTGCAAGCCTTCGATCAGCTTCGGCACCAGCGCTGCTTCGGCCGCATCGATGCCGGCCAGCGCATGGCGGATCAGCGCCCGGCCGCCGGGGCTGCCCGGTTCGGCGTCGAGTTCGGCGGCCATGCGCCCGAGGTTGCCGACGATCAGCCGCGTGATGCGCTGGTTCTCGCCGAACACGCCGGCGGTCTGGATCGCGGTGGCAACCATTTCCGTGGCCGCCTCGAAGCGGTCTTTTTCGGTCATGCCCGTCTCCGTCGCCGGCGCCTGCCGGCGACCTGCGGCCGCGGCCATCAGGCGCGCGTGCCGGCGTCGTAGTTCTTCACGCGCTGCCCGGCGGCGACGCCGAGGATCTTCGACAGCCACGGCGGCGGCGACTTGATCATCGCCTGCTGGAACTGCGCGATGACCTCGGCGGCCTCGCCGCCTTCGGGACGCTTGATCGGATAGATGTCGGCGCGGATCACCTTCGGCGCCGCCGGGCCGCCGATCGACACCACGTACAGCACGTGGCAGTCGCTGATCAGCGAGGTGCGGAAGGCATTCTTGTCCTCGGCGAAGTCGGCTTCGAGCGCGTCGCGGATGCCGACCAGCCGGCTCTCGGTCGGCGAGACCTGATAGACGAGGAAGCGCAGGCAGGAGCCGAAGTGGCCGTTCAGCGTCGTGCCACTGTCCGAGGCGAGCGCGATGCGCACCGAGCCGGGCATGTCGCCCTCGGCGTAGGACTCGACCGGCGGCAGGTCGGCGGCGCCGTCGTCGTCGCCCCAGAGGATGCGCACGGCCATCTTCATCGCGTCGAGGCCGATCAGGATGTCCTCGTTGTCCTCCTCGCCGTCGACGCTGCCGAGGCCGGTCTTGAGGTCGGTGACGGTGACGGTGCGCAGCTTGTCGGTGTCGATGTGATCGCCGAGGCGGTTGTGCAGCACCTGCACCAGCTGCGCCAGCGCGATGTTCGGCATGGCGCGCGCAGCGAGGGCGACGCGCAGCGCGGCTTCCTGCGTGATGGGCTCGACTTCGGACTCGGACATCGCGGCATCTCCGGGGGCAGTGAGGGGGCGGTCGTACCGGAAATGCTGCACTGCACAGGCGATGCCAGTCCGGCACGATTGCGTAACAACCTGATCCTCATCAGGAAACCACGCCCCGGGCTCGCGCCCCCGCATTGTCGGCCCCTGTCGGGTTTGCGACAGGTCGCGCGCGCGCCGGTGCCGGGCGCTATACGTCAGCGACACGAGCACTCCC
>NZ_DAOLKE010000101.1:0-10919 GCF_035331805.1 Plasticicumulans sp.
CGGCCGGCGCAGCCGCGGCAGCCGCGGCCGGGGCGTTGGCGGCGGCCCCGGCAACGATGGTCGCGATCAGGTCGCCGGCCTTCACGGTCGAGCCGTCGGCCTGCAGGATCTCGCCGAGCACGCCGTCGGTCGGCGCCGGCACTTCGAGCACGACCTTGTCGGTTTCGAGATCGACGAGGTTCTCGTCGCGCTTGACCGCATCACCCGGCTTCTTGTGCCAGTTGACCAGCGTGGCGTCGGCGACGGACTCGGGGAGGTTCGGAACTCGGACTTCTACGCTCATTCTCGTTATTCCCTGTTGATCTGGTTATGGGCCGGGGCTCAGAGGCCGAGGGCCTGGCTGACGAGAGCGGTCTGTTGTTCGACGTGGACCTGGTGCGAGCCGACGGCCGGCGAGGCCGAGGCGGCACGGCCGGCGTAGCTGAGCGTGTGCTTGCCGCTCAGGCCGGCTTCGAGGTGATGGCGGCTCTGGTACCACGCACCCTGGTTCTGCGGCTCTTCCTGGCACCAGACGATGTCGGTGGCATTCGGATAGCGCGCGATCTCGGTGTCGTAGTCGGCCTTCGGGAACGGGTAGAGCTGCTCGATGCGCACGACCGCGACGTTCTCGAGGTTCTGCTCGCGACGCTTTTCGAGCAGGTCGTAGTAGACCTTGCCCGAGCAGAACACGATGCGCGTGACCTTGGCCGGATCGAGGGCGTCGATCTCCGGGATGATCTCCTGGAAGCGGCCGTTGGCGAGGTCTTCGAGCGTGTTCACCGCCAGGCGGTGACGCAGCAGGCTCTTCGGGCTCATGACGATCGCCGGCTTGCGGAAGCTGCGCTTGCACTGGCGACGCAGCATGTGGAAGCACTGCGCCGGCGTCGACGGCACGATGACCTGCATGTTGTGCTCGGCGCACAGCTGCAGGTAGCGCTCCAGACGCGCCGAGGAATGCTCCGGACCCTGACCCTCGAAGCCGTGCGGCAGCAGCATCACCAGGCCGCAGAGCCGGCCCCACTTGGTCTGGCCCGAGGAGATGAACTGGTCGATGACCACCTGCGCGCCGTTGGCGAAGTCACCGAACTGCGCTTCCCAGATGATCAGGCCGTTCGGCTCGGCGGTCGCGTAGCCGTACTCGAAGCCGAGCACGGCCTCTTCGGACAGGATCGAGTCGATGACCGTGAAGGTCGGCTGGTCGGGCCTGACGTTGGCGAGCGGGATGTAGGCCGAGCCGTCGACGACGCTGTGCAGCACCGCATGGCGGTGGAAGAACGTGCCGCGACCGCAGTCCTCGCCGGAGACGCGCACCTGGAAGCCTTCTTCGAGCAGCGTCGCGTAGGCCATGTTCTCGGCGAAGCCCCAGTCGAGGGCCAGCGCACCGGCGGCCATCTTGCGGCGGTCATCGACGATCTTGGCGACGCGGGCGTGCGGCTCGTGGCCATCGGGGATGGTCTGCAGCTTCTCGGCGAGCTGCTGCAGGCGCTCCATCGGGAAGCCGGTCTCGCCGGGCTGCGACCAGTCCTCGTTCTTGTACGGTGCCCAGTCGACCGCGTACGGGTTCGAGACGCCTTCGAGCGTCGGGCGCGAGACCTGGATGCCGGCGTCGAGCTTGGCGCGGTAGTCGGCGACGCGCTGCGTGAACTCGCCGTCGGCGAGCACGCCCTCGCGCACGAGCTGCTCCGCATACAGCGTCGCGGCGGTCGAGCGGGCCTTGATCTTCTTGTACATCATCGGCTGCGTGGCCGAGGGCTCGTCGGCCTCGTTGTGGCCGTGGCGGCGGTAGCAGACCAGATCGATGACCACGTCCTTGCCGAAGGTCGTGCGGTAGTCCATCGCCAGCTTGGTGACGAACAGCACGGCCTCGGGATCGTCGCCGTTCACGTGGAACACCGGCGCCTGGATGATCTTGGCGACGTCGGTGCAGTACGTGGACGAACGCACGTCGAGCGGGTTCGAGGTCGTGAAGCCGATCTGGTTGTTGACGACGATGTGCACGGTGCCGCCGGTGCGGTAGCCGCGCACGCTCGCCATCTGGAACAGCTCCTGGTTGACGCCCTGGCCGGCGAAGGCCGCGTCACCGTGGATCAGCACCGGCAGCACTTCGAGGAACGGCAGCGGCGAGTCCTGGCCGCCGGACTTGCGCCGCTCCAGACGCGCACGCACCGAGCCCTCGACCACCGGGTTGACGATTTCCAGGTGCGAGGGGTTGAAGGCGAGCGCCAGATGCACGACGCCGCCCGGCGTCGCCACGTCCGACGAGAAGCCCATGTGGTACTTGACGTCGCCCGAGGAGATTTCGGCGCTGGTCTTCTTCTTGCCCTCGAACTCCTTGAACAGCTCCGCCGGCGCCTTGCCGAGGATGTTCACGAGCATGTTCAGGCGGCCGCGGTGGGCCATGCCGATGACGATTTCCTTCGCACCGCTCGCGCCGGCGTGCTGGATCAGCGCGTCCATCATCGGGATCAGCGAGTCGCCGCCTTCGAGCGAGAAGCGCTTCTGGCCGACGTACTTGGTGTGCAGGTACTTTTCGAGGCCCTCGGCAGCGACCAGCCAGTCGAGCAGTTCCTTCTTCTCGGCCGCGTTCAGGTCGAGCCTCGCGCCGGTGCCTTCGAGGCGATGCTGGATCCAGCGCTTCTCCTCGGTGGTGTGGATGTGCATGTACTCCGAGCCGATGTTGCCGGTGTACACGCGACGCACGAGCTCGAGAATCTCGCGCAGCGGCAGCTGCTGCTTGCCGACCTGCAGCGAGCCGACGTCGAAGCCGGCATCGAGATCGGCCTCGCTCAGGCCGTGCTCGGCGAGATCGAGGTCCGGCACCGCCGGGCGCTCGCGCAGCGCCAGCGGGTCGAGGGTCGCGGCCTGGTGGCCGCGCGTGCGGTGGGCGTTGATCAGGCGCAGCACGCCGGCCTGCTTGTGCGCGGCCTCGGGATTCAGCGACTCGCCGGCGCTGAGCTGCGGCAGCAGCGAGATGATCGCGCGCGGGTTCTGGCCGATCTTCGCGAACACTTCGCGCACCGGCCCGTGCAGGTGCTCGGCCGCGCCGTTGCCGCCGGCGCGCAGGCCGAGGAAATACGCCCGCCAGTTCTCGGAAACCGAATCGGGATCCTGCAGGAAGCTCTCGTAGAGGTCTTCGATATACGCAGCATTGCCGCCGGACAGGACCGAAGTCTGCCGGAACTGATCGAATGAGGTGCTCATTTGGCTTCTGTTGACTCCCCGTCGTTGAAAAACCCCGTGCGAACCGCCGGACAGCTTCGGCTCGGTCAGGGTGCTCGTAGGCCTCGACCTGGATGCTGATTTTTTCGGTACCACTCGCCGGATCCGGGACCGGCCTGCCGTCTTGCTGCGGCTCTTTTCGCCGCGGTATGTCCCGCGGTCGGTTTATTTATTCGTTTTCATCGCGGCAGCCGTGCCGTCGTTCGTTCTTCCCTTCGCCGGTGCTGGCACCGGAGGTTTTGCGCGGCAGCGGCCGCACTTCGTGAAATCTGGATTTCGTATCGTGCCTCGGACGCTCCGGCTGGTTCAGGCCACCGGCGGGTCGTGATCGGGCCGGTTGCGCATGTGGTCGGCCACCTGGGCCAGCGCCTTGCGCAGCGAATCGAGCAGCGCCGGATCGGCGCCGCTTTCATCGAGTGCACGGTTCATGCAGAGCAGCCACTGGTCGCGGCCGCCGGAGTCGATCGGGAACGGCAGGTGACGCGCGCGCAGGCGCGGATGTCCGTAGCGGGACTCGTACAGCGGCGGACCGCCGAGCCAGCCGGACAGGTACTGGAAGAGCTTTTCCCGCGATCCGGAAAGGTCGTCCGGATGCAGGCGGCGGATTGCCGCGGCTTCGGGCAGCGTGTCCATCAACTCGTAGAAACGGTCGACGAGCCCGCGGATTTTCTCCGCGCCGCCGAGTCGTTCATAAGGAGTTGGCTGCATGCCCATCGTGAAGGAGTTTCGCGCTGCCCTGAGCCACGCTTGCGCCCGGTTCCGGTTCGGTCCGGGTCTGGAAGTCGGCGGATTCTAAACCTTGCGGCACACGACTTGAAGCTGCAAAACCTCGCTGGGCGAGTGCATTCGTTTCGGATGACGAAGCGCTCCGGAGGCTTGCGCCGGACTGCGAAGAAGCGTGCGGCGGTCGCAGCATGAAGGCGAGCGCCGCACGGGGCGGGGATTTCAGGCCAGGCGCCTGTAGCGGATGCGGTGCGGCTGGTCAGCCTCGACGCCGAGGCGGCGCTTGCGGTCGGCCTCGTAGTCGGCGTAGTTGCCCTCGAACCAGACCACCTGCGAATCGCCCTCGAAGGCGAGGATGTGCGTGGCGATGCGGTCAAGGAACCAGCGATCGTGCGAGATCACCACCGCGCAGCCGGCGAAGGCGAGCAGGGCTTCCTCCAGCGCGCGCAGCGTCTCGACATCGAGGTCGTTGGTCGGCTCGTCGAGCAGCAGCACGTTGCCGCCGCTCCGGAGCAGCTTCGCGAGGTGCACGCGGTTGCGCTCGCCGCCCGAGAGGTCCTTGATGAACTTCTGCTGGTCCGTGCCCTTGAAGTTGAAGCGCCCGCAGTAGGCGCGCGAGTTGATCTGGTAGCTGCCGATCTGGATGAGATCCTGACCGTCGGAGATTTCCTGCCAGACCGTGTTGCTGCCGGTCAGCGCGTCGCGGCTCTGGTCGACGTAGGCGAGCTGCACCGTGTCGCCGACGCGCAGGCTGCCGCTGTCCGGGGTTTCCTGGGCGCAGATCATCCGGAACAGCGTCGACTTGCCGGCGCCGTTCGGACCGATGACGCCGACGATGCCGCCCCTGGGCAGACGGAAGTTCAGGCCGTCGATCAGCAGGCGCTCGCCGAAGCCCTTCTTCAGGTTCTCGGCCTCGACCACCAGCTCGCCGAGCCGCGGCCCCGGCGGGATGTAGAGCTCCTGGGTCTCGTTGCGCTTCTGGAATTCCTGCGATTCGAGTTCCTCGAAGCGCGCCAGACGCGCCTTGGACTTGGCGTGGCGGCCCTTGGGGTTGCTGCGCACCCATTCGAGCTCCTGCTTCATCGCCTTGATGCGCGCGTTCTCCTGCTTCTCCTCGCGCTCCAGGCGCTGCTCCTTCTGCTCCAGCCACGAGGAGTAGTTGCCCTCCCACGGGATGCCGTGTCCGCGGTCGAGTTCGAGGATCCAGCCGGCGACGTTGTCGAGGAAGTAGCGATCGTGCGTGACCGCGACCACGGTGCCCGGATACTCGTGCAGGAAGCGTTCGAGCCAGGCGACCGATTCGGCGTCGAGGTGGTTGGTCGGCTCATCGAGCAGCAGCATGTCGGGCTTCGACAGCAGCAGCCGGCAGAGCGCGACGCGGCGCTTCTCGCCGCCCGAGAGCCTGGTGACATCGGCGTCCCACGGCGGCAGGCGCAGCGCGTCGGCGGCGATCTCCAGCGTGCGCTCCAGATCGTGGCCGTCGGTGGCCTGCAGATAGGCTTCGAGTTCGGCCTGCTCGGCGGCGAGCTTGTCGAAGTCGGCGTCGGGTTCGGCATAGGCCGCGTAGACGGCATCGAGGCGCGCGAGCGCGTCCTTGATCGGCTGCACGGCGGTCTCGAGGTTGCCGCGCACGTCCTTGCCGGCATCGAGCTGCGGCTCCTGCGCCAGATAGCCGACCTTGATGCCGGCCTGCGGCCGGGCCTCGCCGTGGATGTCGGTGTCGATGCCGGCCATGATCCGCAGCAGCGAGGACTTGCCCGAGCCGTTGAGGCCGAGCACGCCGATCTTGGCGCCCGGGAAGAACGACAGCGAGATGTTCTTCAGGATCTCGCGTTTCGGCGGCACCACCTTCGAAACGCGGTTCATCGTGTAGATGTACTGAGCCATGCGGAGTCCCAGGGGGTCGAGGTACGCGCGAATGCCGGGCGCGCCGCAGCGGTCACGGTCGACGGGCGTCCGGCAGCGGGATCATCGCGACGGGCAGTGCGGCACCGCCGGCGAGGCGCCGAACGATACACCGCATTGCCGGCCCCGGCACGGGGCCGGGGCAGGCGCCGGCTACGGGCAGCCGGCCTCGCGCTGCTGGCGCTGGGAATCCTGCTGGCCGGCGCGGTTGCCGATGTCGGCCGCGAGCCGGGCGCGGCGGGCGAGTTCGTCACAGGTCTGCTGGTCGGCCCGCTGCAGGGGGTTCGAGCCGGTGCGCGTACCGGTCGGGATCAGGCCGAACAGCTCGTCCCGGCGGACGGAATCGCCGGCGGCAAGCGCCGGCAGGCCGGCGAGCAGGCAGCAGGCGCAGCCGAGCAGCAGGCCGGTCGGCAGCCGGGGACTCATGCGGCGAGTTCCCGTTGCCGGGCCTGGAGGTCGATGACATCCGGAGCGGTCGGGGCCGCCGTCAGCACCGAAGGCGGTGCGGCGGCCGCGGGCGGGCTGCGCAGCAGCAGCCGTGCCGGTTCGCACTTGCCGCAGAAGCGGCAGTACGCGGTGCAGCGTCCGTCGGCCGCGATGTCGCGGAAACGCCAGTCGTGGGCCAGCACCGGGCAGATCGCGCGACGCACGCAGCGGCCGAGCATGGCGGCAAGATTCGTCATGGCGACGGGCCTCTGCAACGGGGGGAGGGGGCGCGTCCTTGTGCTGGTGCAGCATCAGGTCTTGCGAGGCTAGCGGCGCGATTGTGCAGGTGCAAGAAATTCGCAAAGCGATGGATTGCGCAGTGCGGCAAAACACGGGCTGGCGGTCTCAGCGCGGGCCGGAGGACGGTTTCGGGGCCGGGGGCGCGCCCGGCGAGCCGCCGGCCGCCGGCGGCGTTGCCTGACGGTCGACGCCGGCACGCGGGCGCGGGTCGTACCACTCGGCGTCGGCGCCCGGAGGCGGGCGGTCGCCGTAGTGCCAGGCACCGTCGCGATCCTTCCAGCGGTAGATCTCGCCGGCATCGGTGACAGCCGGGGCGGCGAGCAGGGCGGCGAACAGCGGCAGGAGGAGCGCGCGCATGACGGTCTCCGGGCGTGGCGATGACTCCGAGTCTAGTCCGCGCCGGCAGGAAGCCGCGGGGGCGGCCGTATACGCTTGCCGGGATGGCTGCCAACACCGATGCAGGCGCCATCCTCTTCCGCAACCGCACGGGAGCCCCCCATGGAACCGATCTGGCTGGCCGAATACCCCCCCGGCGTGCCGGCGACGATTGACCCCGACAGCACCGGCACGCTGCCGGAACTGTTCGCCGAATCCTGCGCACGCTTTGCTGACCGGGCAGCCTGTCGCAGCCTCGGGCACGAGATCAGCTACGCCGAACTCGCGCGCCGTGCCGGCGAGTTCACCGCCTGGCTGCAGGGCCTCGGCGTGGCGCCGGGCACGCGCGTCGCGCTGATGATGCCGAACGTGCTGCAGTACCCGGTGGCGCTGTTCGGCACGCTCGCCGCCGGCTGCACGGTGGTCGGCGTCAATCCGCTGTACACGCCGCGCGAGCTCGAACACCAGCTCGCGGATTCCGGTGCCGAGGTCATCGTGATCCTCGAGAACTTCGCGCACGTGCTGCAGAAGGTCGTCGCGCGCACGGCGATCCGGCACATCGTGGTCACGGCGATGGGCGACCTGCTGCCGGTGCCGCGGCGCTGGCTGGTCAACGCCGTCGTGCGCCACGTGAAGAAGCTGGTGCGTCCGTACGAGCTGCCGCGGGCGATCCCGTTCGCCGACACCCAGGCCGGCGGCACGCCGCAGCCGGTGGCGGTGGCCGCGACCGACGTGGCTTTCCTGCAGTACACCGGCGGCACGACCGGGGTGGCCAAGGGGGCGATGCTCACGCACCGCAACCTCGCCGCCAACCTGCTGCAGGCGACGGCCTGGATCACGCCGGCGCTCGGCGGCGTCGGCAACGGCACCATCGTCACGGCGCTGCCGCTCTATCACATCTTCTCGCTGACCGCGAACTGCCTGACCTTCCTGCGCATGGGCTGGTGCAACCTGCTGATCCCGAACCCGCGCGACATCCCGGCCTTCGTCGATGAGCTCGCGAAGGCGCCGGTGCACGGCATCACCGGCGTCAACACGCTGTTCAACGCGCTGCTGAACCACGCCGAGTTCGGGCGCATCGACTGGTCGCAGCTGAAGGTGTCGCTCGCCGGCGGCATGGCGCTGCAGCGGGCGGTCGCCGAGCGCTGGGCGAAGGCCACCGGCGTGACGCTGGTCGAGGCCTACGGCCTCACCGAAACCTCGCCGGCCGTGTGCGTGAACCCGCTGTCGCTCGCCGAGTACAACGCCGCGATCGGCCTGCCGCTGCCCTCGACCGAGATCTCGATCCGCGATGCCGACGGCGTCGAACTCGGCATCGACGAGGCCGGCGAACTCTGCGTGCGCGGCCCGCAGGTGATGGCCGGCTACTGGCAGCGGCCCGACGAGACCGTGAAGGTGCTCGATGCCGACGGCTGGCTCAGGACCGGCGACATCGCCCGCGTCGATGCGCGCGGCTACGTGCATCTCGTCGATCGCAAGAAGGACATGATCCTGGTCTCGGGCTTCAACGTGTACCCGAACGAGGTCGAGGACTACGTGATGCAGCACCCCGGCGTGCTCGAAGCCGCCGCGGTCGGCGCCGAGGACCCGGTCTGCGGCGAGGTGGTCAGGCTCGTCGTCGTGCGCCGCGATCCCCAGCTCACGGCCGAGGCCCTGATCGCGCACTGCCGCACCGGCCTCACCGGCTACAAGATTCCGAAATTCGTCGAATTCCGCGACGAGCTGCCGAAGACGCCGGTCGGCAAGATCCTGCGCCGCAAGCTGCGCGACGGTGACGACGCCGGGGACGAGGGCGCGGCCTGAGTGCACGGGTGCGCGGCTTGGCAGTGCCGGGGTGCAATCCTATAGTGCCGCGTCTGTCCTGCCCGTTGCCGCCTGCCCGCCGTGCGCGCAGGCCCGGAGTCTGCGCCGATGAGTCCGATCGCCCCGAATTCCGACCCCCGCCCCGAAGCCCTGCCCGAGAAGCTGATCGTCTTCGACACGACGCTGCGCGACGGCGAGCAGAGCCCCGGCGCCTCGATGACGCGCGACGAGAAGATCCGCATCGCGAAGATGCTCGAACGCATGCGCGTCGACGTGATCGAGGCCGGCTTCCCGATGGCGAGCCCCGGCGACTTCGAATCCGTGCAGGCGGTCGCGCGCGCGGTGCGCGAGTCGACCGTCGCCGGACTCTGCCGCGCCACGGCCGCCGACATCGACCGCTGCGGCGAGGCGCTGAAGGACGCCGCGCAAGCGCGCATCCACACCTTCATCGCCACCAGCCCGATCCACATGAAGATGAAGCTGCGCATGGAGCCCGACGCCGTCATCGAGGCGGCGGTCGCGGCCGTGCAGCGCGCGCGCCAGTGGACCGACGATGTCGAGTTCTCGGCCGAGGATGCCGGGCGCTCCGAGATCGACTTCCTCTGCCGCATCGTCGAGGCGGTCATCGACGCCGGCGCACGCACGATCAACATCCCGGACACGGTCGGCTACAACGTGCCGCAGCAGTTCGCCGAGACCATCCGCGCGCTGCGCGCGCGCGTGCCGAACGCCGGACGTGCGGTGTTCTCGGTGCACTGCCACAACGACCTCGGGCTCGCGGTCGCCAACTCGCTGGCCGCCGTGCTCGCCGGCGCCCGCCAGGTCGAATGCACGATCAACGGCCTCGGCGAGCGCGCCGGCAACGCCGCGCTTGAGGAAATCGTCATGGCTGTGCGCACGCGCCAGGATGTCTTCGGCTGCGACACGCGCATCGACACCACGCAGATCGTGCCGGCCTCGCGGCTGGTCTCGGGCATCACCGGCTTTCCGGTGCAGCCGAACAAGGCCATCGTCGGCGCCAACGCCTTCGCGCACGAGTCCGGCATCCACCAGGACGGCGTGCTCAAGCACCGCGAGACCTACGAGATCATGCGCGCCGAGGACGTCGGCTGGACCGCCAACCGCATGGTGCTTGGCAAGCATTCGGGGCGGAACGCCTTCCGTGCGCGCATGGAGGAACTCGGCTTCGGCTTCGGCTCCGATGCCGAGCTGAACACCGCCTTCGCGCGCTTCAAGGACCTTGCCGACAAGAAGCACGAGATCTTCGACGAGGACCTGCAGGCGCTCGTCACCGAGGCCGCGCTCGAAGCCGGCAACGAGCGCGTGCGTCTCGCCTATCTGCGCGTCGGCTCCGAGACCGGCGAGATCCCGGTCGCCGAGGTCGTGCTGAGCGTCGACGGCAGCGAACGGCGCGCCCGCGCCCAGGGCTCCGGCCCGGTCGATGCCGCGTTCAAGGCCATCGAGCAGATCCTCGAAGCCGGCGCCGAGCTGAAGCTCTACTCGGTCAACGCCATCACCGGCGGCACCGACGCCCAGGGCGAGGTCACCGTGCGCGTCGAGAAGGCCGGGCGCGTCGTCAACGGCCAGGGCGCCGACACCGACATCGTCATCGCCTCGGCCAAGGCCTACGTCAACGCCCTCGGCAAGCTGGGCGCGAATGCCGGGCGCGCGCACCCGCAGCTCGGCGACGTCTGAGTCCGCCGTTTCCGGGATGTCCGACCGTCACCGCCGCTATCTCGCCGCGCTCGGCATCCCGCTGTGGCTGAGCCGGCGCGTGCTGCCGGGCGCAGCGCAGCCGGTGCCGGCGGACGCACAGGCGCTGTCCGGGCCGCCCTTCGAGCCGGACCCCGCCACCGCGCAGCAGGCGCCTGAGGGCCCGCCGGCGCTGCCCGCCGGCGTGGAAACCCGCAGGGCAGCGCCTGCCGGCGACGAGACGCAGCGGCTGCAGCTTCCGGATGCCGATGCCGTCGAGCCGCTGCCGATGCCGCTGCCCGCACCGCCACAGGCCCGTCCCGCATCCCCCGCGCGGCCGGCCCTCGCCGCCGAAGCGATCGAACCGCCTCCCGCCCCCGCCGTTGCAGAGCCTGCGCCGGCGCTGCGGCCCGTGTGTCCGCCGCCGGCCACCCCGGTGCCGGCCGACATCGACGACTGGCTGCCGCCCGAAACCGATCCGCCGCCGTCCGCACCCC
>NZ_DAOLKE010000102.1:0-6106 GCF_035331805.1 Plasticicumulans sp.
GCCGCCGGCCAGTGCCGCGACGCTGCTGCGGTACTTCGCAAGCTCATCGAGCGCGAGCTTCGGCGTGCCGCGCCGGCAGTCCGCGGTCAGCTCGCCGAGCTGCGCGAGCAGGAAGAAGCCGCCGCCGAGCGCGACTGCCTGACCGCGCAGGCGCTCGTCGGCATCGAGCCCGCTCGCCGCGAGTGCGGCGAGCGCATACGGGCGCCACGCGCGCTGCGCCTCGGCGAGCAGCGTCGCCACGTCCTCGACCGGACCGCACGGCAGCGGTCGCCACCAGTCGGCGGCGGCGAGGCGGGCCAGCGCCGGCGGCAGTGCCGCGATCGCCTCGGCGCGGGCCTCGGAATCCTCCAGGCCTGCCAGCGTGCGGCTGAGCGTGGCCAGCGCCGACCAGTCCGCGAGCACCGGCGCCGGCAGCCAGCCGCCGAGCGCTCCGGGCAGCAGGCCGGCGAGGCGCCCGGCAAGTCCGGCATCGTCCGGCGTTTCAGTCATGGGCGGCCTCCGGACCGTGGTCCAGCCAGTCGAGCAGTTCGGTCGGCACGGCGAGCGTGCCGTCGGCGCCCCAGGCCGCGGGTTCGTCGTCCGGGCCGAGGTAGCCCCAGCCGGCCACCAGCGTGCGCATGCCGGCGCGGCTGCCGGCCTCGATGTCGCGCGCGGCGTCGCCGACGTACCAGCAGCGCGCCGGATCGAGACCGGCGAGCGTGCAGGCGTGCAGCAGCGGCGCCGGATCGGGCTTCTGCACCGCCAGCGTGTCGCCGCTGACCACCGCGCAGGCGCGGGCGTCCAGCCCGAGCGCCGCGAGCAGCGCGCCGGTCAGCGCCGAGGGCTTGTTGGTGACGATGCCCCAGGCGATGCCGCGTGCCTCCAGCGTGGCCAGCGTGTCGTCCATGCCGGGAAACGGCGCGGTGCGCTCGGCGATGCGTGCGCGGTACTGCGCGAGATAGCGCTCGCGCAGCGCGGCGTGGCCGGCGTCATGGCGCGTGCTGCCGTAGCCGGCCGCGAGCAGCGCGTCGGTGCCGTGCGAGGCGGCCGGGCGCAGGCTGGCGTAGTCGAGGGCCGGCAGGCCGTCCTCGATGCGCATGCGGTTCAGCGCGCCGACCAGATCCGGCGCGGTGTCGAGCAGCGTGCCGTCGAGATCGAACAGGATGGCGGTCAAGCGGGGGCTTCCGTCGTCAGGGGAGGGGCTGAAAGGCTCGGGCGTTCGGTCGTGACCGGTATCAGTCCTGCGGCCGCACGCAGTGCACGAGGTAGTTCACGTCGAGCCCGGGGCCGAGCGTGTAGCGGCGCGACAGCGGGTTGTAGTGCACGCCGGTGAACTCGCGCACCTCCAGCCCGGCGAGCTGCGCCCAGCGCGCCAGCTCCGAGGGGCGGATGAACTTCGCGTACTCGTGCGTGCCGCGCGGCAGCATGCGCAGCAGGTATTCGGCCCCGAGCACGGCCAGCAGCCAGGCCTTCGGCGTGCGGTTCAGCGTCGAGAAGAACACGTGCCCGCCCGGGCGCACCAGCCGCGCGCAGGCGGCGATGGTCGAGGCCGGTTCCGGCACGTGTTCGAGCATCTCCATGCAGGTGACCACGTCGAAGGCGTCCGGATGCGCGTCGGCGTAGTCCTCGGCCGTCGACTGCACGTAATCGACATCGAGCCCGGATTCGATCAGGTGCAGGCTGGCGATTTCGAGCGGTGCAGCGGCCATGTCGATGCCGGTGACCTGCGCGTATTCATCGGCGAGGGCTTCGCTCAGCACGCCGCCGCCGCAGCCGACATCGAGCACCGCGCAGTCCGTCAGCGGGGCGCGCGACTTGATGAAGCCGAGGCGCAGCGGGTTGATGTCGTGCAGCGGCTTGAACTCGCCGTCCGGATCCCACCAGCGGCTGGCGAGGGCATCGAACTTGGCGACTTCGGCCTGATCGACGTTGGCGGTCGTCATGCGGCGTTCCTCGGTCAAGGCGGAAACTTGCGGGTTCAGGCGCTCGCGCCGGCACCGATCTGCGCGCGCCAGTGCCCGGCGCGTTCGAGCAGCGCGCTGCGATCCAGCGTCAGCAGCTCGCGGTTGCCGAGCAGCTGGCGGCCGGCGACCCAGACATCGGTGACCTGGTGGCGGCCGCTCGCGTAGACGAGCTGCGAGATCGGGTGATACAGCGGCCGGCTTTCGAGATCGCCGAGATCGACGGCGATGACATCGGCCCACTTGCCCGGCACCAGCGAGCCGGTCTGCTCGCCGAGCCCGAGCGCGCGCGCGCCGTTGAGCGTCGCCATGCGCAGCGCCCGGTGCGCCGGCAGCGCCGCGGCATCGCCGCTGACGCCCTTGGCGAGCAGGGCGGCGGTGCGCATCTCGCCGAACAGGTCGAGATCGTTGTTGCTGGCCGCGCCGTCGGTGCCGAGCGCGACGTTGACGCCGGCGGCTTCGAGCTTCGCGACCGGGCAGAAGCCGGAGGCGAGCTTCAGGTTCGATTCGGGGCAGTGGATGACGCTGGCGCCGGTCTCGGCGAGGCGGGCGATCTCGGCGTCTTCGAGCTGGGTCATGTGCACGGCGGCCAAGGCCGGCGACAGCAGTCCGAGGCGGTCGAGGCGCGCCAGCGGCCGGCAGCCGTGCGCGGCGACGGCCTCCCGGATCTCGCCGGCGGTCTCGTGCACGTGCATGTGCACCGGGCGTTCGAGCTCGTCGGCCAGCGCGCGGATGCGTGCGAGCGTGGCCTCGCCGACCGTGTACGGCGCGTGCGGCGCGAACGCGGTGCTCAGCAGCGGGTCGTGGCGCAGGGATTCGTGCAGCGCCAGGCCCTTGGCGAGGTATTCGTCCGGCCCCGAGGCCCAGGCGCTCGGGAAGTCGATGGCGATCAGGCCGACCACGGCGCGCAGGCCGGCCGTGCCGAGCGCGCGCGCCGTCACGTCCGGGAAGAAATACATGTCGTTGACGCAGGTGACGCCGCCGCGGATCAGCTCGGCCGCGGCGAGCAGCGTGCCGTCATGCACGAAGGTCTCGCCGACCCAGCGCGCCTCGGCCGGCCAGATGTGGCCGGTCAGCCACTGCATCAGCGGCAGGTCATCGGCGTAGCCGCGCAGCAGGTTCATCGCCAGATGCGTGTGCGCGTTGACGAGGCCCGGCAGCAGGCAGTGATTCGGCAGCAGCAGCGTGTTGCGCGCGTGATACCGGTTGCGCGCGGCAGCGGCCGGCAGCAGGTCGAGGATGCGGCCCTGGTCGATCGCGAGCGCCATGTCGTCGAGCACGACCGCTTCGGGCTCGACCGGCACGATCCAGCGCGGAAACAACAGGGTGTCGATGGACTGCATGGAGGGCTCCGGCTCGGCGCATGGCAGCGATTATGCCGGTTCTGCGAAGTGCCTGCGGCAGCGGTTCAGCATCCGCCGGCGGCCGGCCAAATGACGACGCCCCGGCCGATGGCCGGGGCGTGCGGGGTGTGCGAGGCGAGGTCGAAGCTTACTGCGTGACTTCGACGGTGATCTCGACGCGGCGGTTCTGCGCGCGACCGGCGGCCGTCGCGTTGTCGGCAACCGGCTGCGACTCGCCGCGGCCCGAGGCCTGGATGATGCCGGCCGGGACGCCCTTCGCGGCCAGGTAGTTCTTGACGGTCGCGGCGCGACGCTCGGACAGGCGCTGGTTGTAGGCATCGGAGCCGACGCTGTCGGTGTGACCGACGACGATGACGGCATCGACCTGCTTGGCCTGCTTCATGTCGGCGACGAGCTTGTCGAGCTCGGCCTTGCCGGCGGGCTTCAGCGTGTCCTTGTTGAAGTCGAAGTTCGTGTCACCCGAAAGCTTCAGTTCCGAGCGCTTCTTCTGCACCATCGGGCCGCATTCCGGCAGCACGGTGCCGCCGACGGCGAGCACGCACTTGTCGAACGGGTCCTTGACCGCCTTGCCGAACGGGTCGGTGACGGCCGGCTCGGGGTCGGCGAAGGCCGGGGCCGCAACTGCGATGGCAACGGCCGCGGCCAGGGCAAGGTTGTTAAGCTTAAGTTTCATCGTCTAACCTCCAAGTCACTGCAAGCAAAGTCCGGAACGGTCTAACCAGCCGGCGTTGACACTTCTTCTCGGGATGGTTTCGGAAGGGGCGGTCGGCATCCTTTGCTACCGGCTCCCAAGTCGGGCCGAGTATAACGGAAAAATCGGTTTTCCTAGTTTCGGATGATACACCCCTGTGTCAGAATTGCAAAAAGTGTTGCGATTGGAATAAAGGGAGAGTGCCTTGCGCGTCGCACTGCTTGAGGATGACCGCCCCCAGGCGGAGATGATGCGGACGTGGCTGGTCGAGGCCGGCCACGACGTACAGGTGTTCGTCCAGGGCAAGGCCCTGGTCCGCGAACTCGGCCGTGATTCCTACGATCTGGTCGTGCTCGACTGGATGCTGCCGGACATCGACGGCATTCAGGTGCTCAAGTGGATCCGCGAGCACGTCGACTGGCCGATGCCGGTGCTGTTCGTGACCGGCAAGGACGAGGAGGACGACATCGTGCAGGCGCTCGACAACGGCGCCGACGACTACATGGTCAAGCCGGTCAAGCGCATGGAGATGCTGGCGCGGCTGAAGGCGGTGTCGCGCCGGGCGATCGCGCAGGACGAGGGGCAGAAGATCCTCGAGTTCGGCGTCTACACGGTCGACCTGACCACGCGCGCCGTGCTGCTGAACGGCCAGCCGATCGAGCTGACGCAGAAGGAATTCGACCTGACCGTGTTCCTGTTCCGGGGCGCCGGTCGCGTGTTGTCGCGCGGCCACATCCTGGAGAGCGTCTGGGGCCGCAGCCCCGACCTCAACACGCGCACGGTCGACACGCACGTCAGCCGCATCCGCAACAAGCTCGACCTGCGCCCCGAGCACGGCTGGCAGCTGAAGGCCGTCTACCAGCACGGCTACCGGCTGGAACCGGTCGAAGTCCCGGCCACCTGAGCCCCGGCCGCAGGACCCCCGCTGCCCGATGCGGGCCGCGGGGGTTTTTCGTGCCCGACGGATCGCTACACTGGCGCCCCTCCATCGAACCGGCCGCCTGCCGCGGCCCTTCCGGTAGTCCGGGGAGTCCTGCCGATGTCCGTCCTGTCCGACCCTGCCGCGCATGACCGCGTCCGTGCCGTCGCCTGGCGCGACGGTGCGCTCGAACTGCTCGACCAGCGCCTGCTGCCGGCCCGGGAGCAGCGGCTGCGCTTCGACGATGCCGCAGCCGTCGCGCGCGCGATCCGCGACATGGTCGTGCGCGGTGCGCCGGCGATCGGCATCGCCGCGGCCTACGGCGTCGTGCTCGCGGCCCGCGCGCGCTTCGCGGCCGATGGCGAGGCGTGGACGCAGACGATTGCGGCCGATCTCGAACGGCTCGCCGATGCGCGCCCGACCGCGGTCAACCTGTTCTGGGCGATCGCGCGCATGCGCAGGCGCATCGACGCGCTGCCGGCCGGCGTCGATCCGCTGCCGGCGCTGCTCGCCGAGGCCGACGCCATCCTCGCCGAGGACATCGCCGCCAACCGGCGCATGGGCGAGCTGGGCGCGGCGCTGATCGAGCCGGGCCGGGCGCTGCTCACGCACTGCAACACCGGCTCGCTCGCCACCGGCGGCTACGGCACCGCGCTCGGCGTGATCCGCAGCGCCTGGGCCGGCGGGCGGCTCACGGCCGTCTGCGCCGACGAGACGCGGCCGTGGCTGCAGGGCGCGCGGCTGACGGCCTGGGAGCTGGTGCAGGACGGCATCCCGGTGACGCTGATCGCCGAGGGCGCGGCCGCGCACCGCATGAAGCAGGGCGACATCGGCTGGGTCGTGGTCGGTGCCGACCGCATCACCGCCGACGGCTCGGCCGCCAACAAGATCGGCACCTACGGACTCGCCGTGCTGGCGCGCTTCCACGGCGTGAGGTTCATGGTCGTGGCGCCGAGCTCGACGATCGACATGAGCCTCGCGAGCGGCGCCGACATCCCGATCGAGATGCGTGCCCCCGCGGAGCTGCTCGAACTCGGCGGCACGCGCGTCGCGGCCGAAGGCGCGCAGGCCTGGAATCCGTCCTTCGACGTGACGCCGGCGGCGCTGATCGACGCGATCGTCACCGAGCGCGGCGTGGTGCTCGCGCCGGATGCCGCGAAGATGGCGGCGCTGATGGCCTGAAGGGCGGCGG
>NZ_DAOLKE010000102.1:6206-10896 GCF_035331805.1 Plasticicumulans sp.
CTTCCGCGCCCTGCCCGGGTGCCTTCAGATGCGGATCGGCATCCAGCTGCCGGCGAACTTCGGTGCCGCGGTCGGCTTGTCGGGCATGCCGCGATCGACGCGCTCGACGGTGACGACGAGCTGGCCCTTGAGCTGCGCGCGCGTCGCCTTGTCGATCTTCAGCGTCGCCTCCTCGCCGCGCCACGGCAGTTCGCCGACGAGGATCATGCGCTCCGAGCCCTCGGGCCGGATCCACAGCAGGCAGCCGATGTCCGGCGACATGACCATCGGCTGGATGCTCTTGACGTAGATGCGATCCATCTCCGGCGCCGCCGACAGCATCCACATCGGTTCGTGGGACTGCATGCTGGTGACGACGCTGGCGTAGCCGGGGATCGCGGTCTGCTTGCCGAGGCCGAGCGCCAGCGCGAACACGAAGGCGACGACACTGGCCATCGCCGCCCAGCCGCGCCAGAAGCTCAGGCGCGCGAGCAGGCCGGGCGCAGGCGAAGCGGTCGCCGCCGGGGCCGCCGCGAGCGTTTCCGGGAACAGGCGCGTGCGCAGCTTCGGCCAGACGCTGTCCGGTGCCTCGATCGCCGGCGTCGGGCCGAGCAGTTCCGGCAGCCGGCGTTCCCAGCCGGCGACGCTGCGGCGCAGGTCGGCGCGGCCGGGCAGCAGGCTCTCGAAGCGCCGGCGCGCGCGCGGTTTCAGCGTGCCGAGCACGTACTGCGCCGACAGCAGTTCACGGAGTTCGGGGTCGCGGTAGTTCATGCGCCCTCCAGACAGGTCTTGAGCCGCAGCAGGCCGCGGCGCAGCCAGGACTTGACGGTACCGAGCGGCGTGTCCAGCCGCGCGGCGATGTCCTCGTGCGTGAGGCCGCGAAACCAAGCGAGCTGCACGGCGCGCTGCTGCAGGCCCTGCAGCTCGCCGAGGCAGCGGTGCAGGGCCGCACCCTGCAGGCCGCGATCGACGGCGTCGGCCGGACTCTCGGCCGCCTCGTCGGCAAGCTCGTAGTGCTCGTCGATGTCCTCGGCCGTGCTCAGGCGCCGGGCGCTGCGGCGCAGCGTGTCGATCGCCTGATGGCGGGCGATCGAGCCCATCCAGGTCAGCGGCTGCGCGAGATCGGCGCGGAAATCGCCGGCGCGGTGCCAGATCTTCACGTAGGTCTCCTGCAGCACGTCGGCGGCGAGGTCGCGGTCACGGACGATACGCAGCACGATGCCGAACAGTTGCGCCGACGACAGTCGATACAGCTTTTCGAATGCATGGCGATCCGCGAGCGCCGTGCGCGCCAGCAGGTCTTCGAGCACCTCGGGCACGCTCATGCACGCGGCCCCGCCGAGCCCGGGAACGGTCCCGGCCCGATGCCGGCGAGCGCCTGCACGCGGGCGAGATACTTCGCCTCGTCCGGCGCCGTGCCGAAGCGCTGCGCCTCCCACAGCGCCTCGCCGAGGGCTTCCATCATCGCGTGCTCGGCGGCGTGCGGGTCGCCGAGCTTGCGGGCGAGCGCGAGCCAGGCAGCGCGGATGCCGGCCGGGCGGTCGGTCTGCACCTGCTCCTGGATGCCGAGGTGCATGCCCATGTGCAGGAAGGGATTGCTCTCGCCGCGCTGCGGCGTCCATTCGTCGGCGAGCGCGCGCTCGGGATCGGCGAGCAGGGCCTGGTATTCCGGATGCGCCTCGATGACGGTGGCGATCAGCGTTTCGAGCGGTTCGAGGGTCTCGCCGGCGCGGTGCCGGCGCCAGGTCTCGCAGTAGTAGCGGCGCAGCTGGTTGCGGTCGGTGCCGAACATTCAGGCGTCTCCGGTCTTGTCGGGGCAGGCGCAGAGGTCGCGCACCACGCAGGCCGGGCATTGCGGCCGGCGCGCGGTGCAGACGTAGCGGCCGTGCAGGATCAGCCAGTGGTGCGCGTCCTGACGGTATTCATCGGGCACGACGCGCTCGAGCTCGCGCTCGACGGCGAGCACGTCGCGCCCGGGGGCGAGGCCGGTGCGGTTGGCGACGCGGAAGATGTGCGTGTCGACCGCGATCACCGGCTCGCCGAAGGCGGTGTTGAGGATGACGTTCGCGGTCTTGCGCCCGACGCCGGGCAGGGCTTCGAGCGCGGCGCGCGTGCGCGGCACCTCGCCATCGTGACGTTCCAGCAGCAGCCGGCAGGTCTTCAGGATGTTCGCGGCCTTGTTGCGGTACAGGCCGATGGTCTGCACGTGGGCGCGCAGGGCGTCCTCGCCGAGCGCGAGCATCTGCGCCGGCGTGTTCGCGACCGGGAACAGCCGGGCCGTGGCCTTGTTGACGCTCTTGTCGGTGGCCTGCGCCGACAGGATCACCGCCACCAGCAGCTCGAACGGGCTCGCGTACTGCAGTTCGGTGGTCGGATGCGGGTTCGCAGCCTGCAGGCGGGCGAAGAATTCGCGGCGTTGCGGCGGGGTCATCGGCGGGCGGGCGGCGCGGAAAGGCGCTTATCGTAGCGCAAGCCGGCCGCCGGCCCATCATGCGCCCCGGGCGTTCAGGCGCGGGCGTGGGCCTCGGGCGTGCAGCCGGCTTCGACCGGGGTCGCGGCCGTGCGGGCGTTGGTACGGGCGTCGAGCCAGTTCTTGCCGGCGATCAGCAGCGCCAGCCCGATGAACGCGCCGGGCGGCAGGATCGCGAGCAGGAAGCCGCGGTAGTCGTGCAGCACCTGCACGGTCAGCATGCGGCCGGCCTCGCCGAACATGATGTCGGCGCTCGCGAACAGCGTGCCCTGACCGACGAACTCGCGCAGGCTGCCGAGCGCGGTCAGCACCAGCGTGAAGCCGAGCCCGGTCGCGACGCCGTCGAGCGCGGCGAGCGCCGGGGCGTTCTTGGAGGCGAAGGATTCGGCACGCCCGAGCACGCAGCAGTTGGTGACGATCAGCGGGATGAAGATGCCGAGCACCTTGTGCAGTTCGGGCAGGAAGGCGTGCATCGCCAGTTCGACGGCGGTGACCGCCGAGGCGATCACGACGATGAACACCGGGATGCGCACCTCGTTCGGCACGAAGCTGCGGATCAGCGCGATCGTCGTGTTGGTCAGCAGCAGCACCAGCACCGTCGCCAGCCCCAGGCCGAGGCCGTTGACCGCCGAGCTGGAGGTCGCGAGCAGCGGACACAGCCCGAGCAGCGCGACCAGACCGGTGTTGTTGCGCCAGAGGCCGTTGGCGAGGATCTCGGACTTGCTCGGGGCACTGGCGCTCATGGGGCTCGGTCTCCGCTGGCCGGGGCGTAGAGTTCGGCGCGATGCGCCTGCGCGTATTCGAGGAAGCCGTGCACGGCCTTCACGATCGCGCGCGGCGTGATGGTCGCGCCGGTGAACTGGTCGAAGCGCCCGCCGTCCTTGCGCACCTTCCAGCCGGCGGCGTCGGGATCGGTGAGGCTGCGCTCGTCGAAGCTGCGGATCCAGTCGCTGCGCTGGATCTCGATGCGATCGCCGAGCCCCGGCGTTTCCTTGTGCGCGAGCACGCGCACGCCGGCGATGCGGCCATCGGCCCAGACGCCGACCAGCAGCCGGATCGGCCCGGCGTAGCCGTCGGGCGCGATGACGGTCGCAAGCGCCGCGACCGGCTCGCCGGCGCGCCGCGCCCGGTAGACGGTCACCGCTTCGCCGCTGCCGAAGCCGGCGGCGTCGCTGAGCCGGATCGTGTCTTCAGTGGGATGGTTGTCATAGCGCGCGGCGGGCACCAGCGCGTTCAGCTGCGCTTCGAGTGCGGCCTGTTCGGAGGCGGCGATGCGCCCGCGCGTGCCGAAGTAGGTGGCGGCGACCAGCGCGACGCTGAGCAGCGCGAAACCGCCGAGCACGCCGCCCCCGCGGCGCATCTGCTGCAGGACCTCGCTCATGACTTTCAGGCCCTCCCGGCGCCGAAGGCACGCGGCAGCGTGTACTGGTCGATGGTCGGTGCGGCGAGGTTCATCAGCAGCACGGCAAACGCCACGCCATCCGGGAAGCCGCCGAGCGAGCGGATCAGCCAGGTCAGCAGGCCGATGCCGGCGCCGTAGATCAGCCGGCCGCGCGGCGTCGTGCTGGCCGACACCGGATCGGTGGCGATGAAGAAGGCACCGAACACCGCCGCGCCGCTCATCACGTGGAACCACGGCGGTGCGAAGCGCGCGGGCTCCGCGATCCAGAACACGGTCGAGATCAGCGCCAGCGCGCCGAGCATGCCGGCCGGGATCTGCCAGGCGGCGACGCGCCGCTGGCACATCCACAGCCCGCCGCCGAGGAAGGCGAGGTTCGCCCATTCCCAGCCGCTGCCGCCGATCCAGCCGAACACCGGACTGCCGGCGCGCACGGCGGCGACGGTCTGGCCGAGGCCGAGCTGCGTGCGCAGCGTGTCGAGCGGGGTGGCCGAACTCACGGCGTCGAGCAGCACGTGATCGCCGTGGCCACCGAAGATCAGGGCGAGGGCCTCGCCGAAGCCGGCGACGTGTCCGCCGACCCCGCGCGGGGCTGCCCAGGTGCTCATCTCCAGCGGGAAGGAGATCAGCAGCACGACGTAGCCGATCATCGCCGGATTGAACGGGTTGTAGCCGAGCCCGCCGTACAGGTGCTTGGCGATGACGATCGCGAACGCCGTGCCGAGCACGATCAGCCACCACGGCCCGAGCGGCGGCAGCGCCACGGCCAGCAGCGCGGCCGTGACCAGCGCGCTGGCGTCGCCGAGGAAGGGGGCCAGCGGCCGGCGGCGCAGCAGCAGCAT
>NZ_DAOLKE010000103.1:0-4431 GCF_035331805.1 Plasticicumulans sp.
GGTCAGCGCGTCGTGCCAGGTCAGGTAGTCCATGCGCTCCTGCACCTGGCGGATCATCGTCACATCGCTGAACGCCGACACATAGTGGCCGAGTTCGCCGTCGCGGTCGTGGACGGCGGCGATGGTCATGACCGCCGGGAACAGCGAGCCGTCACGGCGGCGGTTGATCAGCTCGCCGCTCCAGCGGCCGCGCGCGGCGAGCGTCGCATACAGTTCTTTGTAAAACGCCGGCGGATGCCGGCCCGAGCGCAGCAGCCGCGGCGTCCGGCCCAGGGCTTCGGACTCCGGATAGCCGGTCAGCGCCGCGAACGCATGGTTGACGGCGACGATCGTGCTGTCGGCGCGCGTGATCATCACCGCGTCGCGCGTGTGTTCGAGCGCGCGCAGATACAGCCGCGCCGGCACCTCGCCGCCAACATCGGCGAGTGCGGCCAGCCGTTCGGCGAGCACGCGGTTCTGGGCGTCGAGGCGCTGGATCAGGCCGCTGCAGGACAGCTGCGTACGCACCCGCGCCTGCACGACCGGCAGCTGCAGCGGCCAGGTGATGTAGTCGGCCGCACCGGCCGTGAAACCGCGCACCTCGTCGTCGGGTTCGTTGCGGGCGGTGACGAAGATCACCGGGATGTCACGGGTGCGGGTCGATTCCTTGAGCTGCTCGCAGACCGCGTAGCCGTCCATGCCCGGCATGTTGACATCGAGCAGGATCAGGTCCGGGCGCGCCTCGCCGCCGGCGAGGCGCACCGCCCCCGGTCCGTCGTCGGCGAGCAGCACCTCGTAGTCCTCGCCGAGCGCCTCGCTCAGCACCAGCCGGTTGACCGGCGCATCGTCGACGACCAGCACGCGCGGCCGGTGATGACGGGTCACATCGACCTGCGCCGTCATGCGACACCGCCTGCCGCCGGCAGCGCGTCGTCGGTGGCGACGACGCGGTTGCGCCCGGCAACCTTGGCGGCGTACAGGCGCCGGTCGGCCTCAAGGATCAGCGTCATCGGATCTTCGTTGAATCCCGGCACCCGGCTCGCGCAGCCGGCGCTCAGCGTCATCGGCCCGGGGGCACCCCGGACATTGCAGTCGCCGCCACTGCAGGCGAAGCAGGTCTCGACACGCCGGCGCAGGCGCTCGGCCAGCCCGTGCACACCGGCGAGATCGGTGTCCGGCAGCAGCAGCGCGAATTCCTCGCCGCCGTAGCGCGCGATCAGGTCGCCGGGGCGGCGGATGCTCTGCTGGCCGAGGGCTGCGATGCGGCGCAGGCAGTCGTCGCCGCCCGGATGCCCGTGGCGGTCGTTGTAGGCCTTGAAGTGATCGAGATCGAACAGCACCAGCCCGAGCGGCGTGCGGTTGCGCAGCGCACGGCGCCATTCGGCGGCGAGGCGCTGGTCGAAGCTGCGACGGTTGGCGGCGCCGGTCAGGCCGTCGAGCCACGCCAGACGCTCCAGATGTTCGGTCTGGCGTTTCAGCGCGACGTGCGTCTGCACGCGGGCGCGCACGACCGGCAGCGAGAACGGGCGGACGATGTAGTCGACGGCGCCGAGCGCGAAGCCGTCGGTCTGCGCCTGTTCGTCTCCGGCCGCGGTGACGAAGATCACCGGCAGCCGGCGTTCGGGGAATTCCTCGCGCAGCCAGGTCAGCACCTCGAAGCCGTCGAGCCCGGGCATGTGAATGTCGAGCAGGACCAGATCGAGATCGGGTTCGCGACGGATGCAGTCGAGCGCCGCCGCGCCGTCGCGGGCGACGTGGAGCTCATACCCGCGGCCGAGCGCGGAGGCCAGCAACTGGAGGTTGATCGGTGCGTCATCGACGAGCAGCACGCGTGGCGGCTGCTCATGAAGGTCGTGATGGTCCGGAGGTCCCCAGGCCGTCATGCTCGTACTCCGTTATCAGCAACTCCAGGTATCTGGAGGCCTGTTCATAATCAAAATTATCCACGGCCGTGAGCAGCTTGATTGCAACTTCGTGTCCCCCGCAGTCGCTGCGCAGGCGCGCGACCAGCGCATCCGGCACCAGCCGGTGTGATTCGAGCAAGCCCTGCAGTTCGCGCAGCGAGGCCGACAGGGTTGCGGAGGCAGGTGGCGGAACCGGCACGGCCGCAGCGGCAGCCGGCGTCGCGGTCTCATCGAGATACCGGGCCAGCGTCGCCAGCGTCGCATCGAGCAGCGTGCTCAGCGCCTCGATGTCCCCGGGCTCGCCGCCGCCGCGCAGCAGGGTTTCCAGCCGTGCCGATTCGGCCTGCAGGCCGGTGGCGCCGATACTGCCGCTGGCACCCTTGAGCGTGTGCAGCAGGCGCACGAGTTCGCTGCGCGCCGGCTGCGCGAACGCGGCGCGCAGCCGGACCCCGGCATCGGCGTAACCGCTCGCGAAGGTCTGCATCAGCCGGCGCAGCAGCGCGCGATCGCCGCCGAGGCGCAGGCAGGCGCTGTCCAGATCAAAGCCGGGCAGCACCGGCAGCGCCTCGTCGCCGGCTTCGGCGGGCAGATCGGCAGGCACGGCGGCACCGGGCACGACAGGACGGGCTCCGGACATGGCATCGACCTCGGTGGCGGCGGGGGGGAACGGCACGGGGGCCGTGCTGATGCGCGGCGCGATCCAGCGGCGCAGCACGCGGATCAGCTCGTCGCGCTCGACAGGCTTGGCGAGGTGATCGTTCATGCCGGCGGCGGCGGTGGCGCGGCGGTCCTCGTCGAACACGGCGGCGGTCATCGCGATGATCGGCAGCGCATCGTGCCGGCCATCGGCGCGGATGCGCGCGGTGGCCTCGAAGCCGTCCATGCCCGGCATGTGCAGGTCCATCAGCACCGCGTCATAGCGCCCGGCCAGCGCCAGCTCGACGCCGCTGCTGCCGTCGGCGGCAGCGGTGACGCGGATGCCGAGCCGTTCGAGCAGTTCCTCGGCGACCATGCGGTTGACGGCGTTGTCCTCGACCACGAGCACCTGCGCGCCGCGCAGCACCGCACCGAGCCGGTGCCAGTCCTCGCCCGGAGCCGGCACGCTGGTGTTGTCGATCCCGAGTTCATGGTCCAGGTGTTCGATCAGCACGTCGTGCAGGCGCGAGGCGGTGACCGGCTTCATCAGCACCGGCAGCCCGGCGGCGAGCGGCTCGCCGTCGAGTTCGAGCCGCTCCCCCTCGGTCAGCAGCAGGATCGTCGTCGAGGCCGGCAGCCGGCCGGCGTTGCGCTCGGCCAGCAGCCGCTGCTGCGCCTTCAGCGCGCCCTGCGGCGGCAGCCGGAAATCGACCAGGCAGAAGCGGAACGGCCGGCCGGACCCGGCGGCCGAGAGCGCGGTGTCGAGCAGCGCATCGGCGTCATGGGCCTCGACGCAGTCGCAGCCCCAGTGCTCCAGCGCCCGGCCGACGATGCCGCGGGCGGTGGCGCCGGCATCGGCGAGCAGCACGCGCACGCCGGCGAGCCGCCCGGGCACCGGCGCGAGGCTGCGCACCGGCGGGCCGGCGAGCGGCAGTTCGAGTTCGAAACCGAAGGTCGAACCGGCACCCGGCGCGCTGCTCACCGTGATCTCGCCGCCCATCAGGCGCACGAGCTGCTGGCTGATGACGAGGCCGAGACCGGTGCCGCCGTAGCGGCGCGCGGTCGAGCCGTCGGCCTGCACGTAGGGCGTGAACAGCCGCTGCAGCTGGGCCTCGTTCATGCCGATGCCGGTGTCGCGCACCTGCAGGCGCAGCCGCGCGCAGCCGGGAGCGGCACCGGGCAGGCGCTCGACGCCGAGGCATATCTCGCCGCGCTCGGTGAACTTCAGCGCGTTGCCGAGCAGGTTCACCAGCACCTGATGCAGGCGCAGCGCATCGCCCGTGAGGCGCGCCGGCAGCCCGGCCGGGGCATCGAGCAGCAGCTCCAGCCGCTTCTGGTGCGCAGCCGGTGCGAACAGGTCGACGACGCCTTCGAGCAGTTCGGGCAGGTCGAAGTCCTCGCGATGCAGGTCGAGGCGGCCGGCCTCGATGCGCGAGTGATCGAGGATGTTGTTCAGGATGTCGAGCAGCGCGCGCGCCGACTGGCGGATCGTGCGCAGGTAGCGGCGCTGGCGGCTGTCGAGCGCGGTGTCCTCCAGCACCTGCAGCAGGCCGAGGATGCCGTTCATCGGCGTGCGGATCTCGTGGCTGACGTTGGCGATGAACTCGCTCTTGGCGCGGTTGGCGGCCTCGGCCTGCACGCTGCGCTCGGCCAGTTCGGCGTTGAGCCTGGCGAGCGCAAGCTCGGCCGCCTTCAGCTCGGTGACATCGGTGACCAGCACGAAGAAGCCGGCGACCGGCCCGTTCACACCGTCCGGACGGCCGGAGCCCGGACGGTCAGGGCCCGGACAGTCAGGAATGTAGTGCGCCCAGGTGTGGCCGGTGCTGCCATCGGCCTTGACCAGCGTGCGCTCGAAGCGCTGCGGCTCGCCGCGCAGCACCGCACGCACGTAGGGTTCGTTCTTCGCGAACAG
>NZ_DAOLKE010000103.1:4531-9260 GCF_035331805.1 Plasticicumulans sp.
GCTGCGGCTCGCCGCGCAGCACCGCACGCACGTAGGGTTCGTTCTTCGCGAACAGCGCCGGCCCGAGCAGCGACTGCATCGTCTCGCCGTACAGGGATTCCGGCTCGCGGCCGAACCATTCGCGGTAGGCACGGTTCGCGTAGCGGCAGCGCAGACCCGAGTCCCAGTAGCCGACCATGCCCGGCAGCGCATCGGTGACGAGGCGCACGAAGCGTTCGCGATTGGCCAGGCGCCGGGTCTGCATCCGGGTCTCGGCGACCGCGGCGGCCAGCAGCAGCGCCGGCAGCAGCGTCACGATCATCGGCGTCAGCAGCGTCCAGACCGGCACCCCCTCGGGCGCCGGAATGCGCTCGAAGGCGAGCAGCAGCGCCCAGACCGCCGTGGTGACGCAGACGGCCAGCGCCGTGCCGGCCACCGGCAGGCGCATGGCCGCGAGCACCAGCGGCAGCGTCACGTAGACATACGGAAACGCCAGATTCGGCAGCACCAGCCCGGCGACCAGCGCCGCCCCCAGGACTCCGGCCAGGGTTTCGAGCCGCCCGCGGGCATCGCC
Source organism: Plasticicumulans sp. (assembly GCF_035331805.1). NCBI lineage: Bacteria > Pseudomonadati > Pseudomonadota > Gammaproteobacteria > Candidatus Competibacteraceae > Plasticicumulans > Plasticicumulans sp. Next base: position 5,085 of record NZ_DAOLKE010000103.1, read on the forward strand.
CCAGGCCCGCGTCGCCGTCACGCCGAGCGGCAGCAGCGCCAGCGCGCCGATCACCGACCCGCAGTACCACAGCGGCCACACCGGCACGGCTTCGGCGATGCCGGCGATCTGCAGCAGCAGCGCCCCGAGCGTCGCGCCGAGCAGCGGCGGCACGAACACGCCGAAGACGAGCAGGCGCAGCATCGCGCCGGCGCTCTCGGGCCGCTCGCGGGCATGACGCTCGATCAGCAGGCCGCCGAACACGATCTCGGCGAGATTGACGCCGGCGAAGGCAAGCGACAGCGTCGCCGGCGTGTTGCAGACGTAGTTGGCGATCCAGGCCGCCACCAGCACGGCGAGTGCCTGCAGCCGCCGCGGCAGCACCTGACGGCTGCGCAGCCAGAACACCAGCGCCCAGGCATTCGCGAACCAGACGGTCGCGAGGCTGCCGGGCTGGCGCGACAGCAGGATGGCGACGACGGCGAACACGCCGTAGCCGGCCGCCAGCAAGGCCAGTCGCCCCCGCAGGGCCGGCGTCAGCGGCGGCAGCAATGACGAAGCGTGCAGCATGATCCCGCGCACCATCCGGTCGAGGGCGGCCCGGCCTCCCGGCTGGTGCCGCGGTCATGAAGGGGGTCCCGGCGCAGGCCGCCCGGCCACTCCTGAGCAAAACATCGCATCCCTGACGCGCCGCGGACCGCGCACTATGCCTGTTGCCCGGCGCAGGCGGCAGCCCCCGGAGGCAGCGATACGAACATGGGCGAGCGAAGCGGCCTGCTGCGCGCCGATCTGCGCATCGACGACCTCGACCGCGGGCATCACGGTGTCTATGCCGTGCGCCTCGCGCGCCATCCGTCCGAAACCGCCGAACGGCTGATGATCCGCCTGCTGGCCTTCATCGGCCACGCCGATACAGCTCTTAACTTCGGGCGCGATCTCTGTGTGGCCGGCGAACCGGCGCTGCTGCAGACGGCCGCCGACGGCTCGCCGGCGCTGTGGGTCGAGGTCGGCCTGCCCGGCGCCCGCCGGCTGCTGCAGGCGGCGGGCCGGGCACCGCGGGTGTCGGTCTGGGCCTTTGGCGGGCGCGCGGCCGAAGCCTGGTGGCAGCGGCTGCCGGCGCGGGTGCAGGCCCTGCCGGGGCTGGAGGTGCGGCTGCTGGCCGCAGCCGAAACCGCCGCCCTCGCCGCCCGGATGGCGCGCACGATGCGCTTCGACTGCCGGCTGCAGCACGGCCGCTGCCAGCTCACCGATGCCGCCGGCACGCTGACGCTGCAGCTGCAGCCCCGCCCGGCCGGCGGCACGCGCCCTGCCCCGTCGGCCTGATGCGCCGCTACCTCCTCGGGGGCGACGGCGTGGCACAGCTTGCGGGCAGCCTGTTACGCTGCGGCCCGATCACCTGCGCAACGGGGTGCCGCCGGGAGGCCGGCGCTCCGCCGGAATCCCGGACGCGCCGCGCCCCCCGCCGCCTCCCCCGGATTTCCCGCATGAGTGATCTGTCACACCTGCCGCTCGGCCGCTTCGTCGCCGGCTCCGAACATTACGATCCCGCCCTGCTGTGCACGGTGCCGCGCGCCGGGCAGCGCGCGCAACTCGGCTTCTCCGATAACACGCTGCCATTCGTCGGCGTCGATCTGTGGAACGCCTACGAGCTGTCATGGCTGACGCCGGCCGGCAAGCCGCAGGTGGCGATGGCGAGTTTCGCCGTGCCGGCCGAATCGCCGAACCTGGTCGAATCCAAGTCGCTGAAGCTGTACCTGAACTCCTTCACCCAGACCCGGCTGCGCGATCGCACCGATCTGCTGCGGCGCCTGTCGGCCGATCTCGGCGCGGCCTTCGGCACGCTGATCGGCGTACACCTGACCGGCCCCGAAGCCTTCGCCGCGCAGCGCAGCGAGGAACTCGCCGGCCAGTGCATCGACGAGCTCGACGTGAGCCCCGAGTCCTACGGCCCGCCCGATCCGGCACTGCTGATGCTGGCCACCGGCGTCCCGCGCAAGCCGGTCGAGGAAACCCTGGTCTCGCACCTGCTGAAGACCAACTGCCTCGTCACCGGCCAGCCGGACTGGGCGAGCGTGCAGATCCGCTACACCGGCCAGCCGATCGACCGGGCCGGGCTGCTGAAGTACCTGATCACGTTCCGCAACCACCACGAATTCCACGAGCACTGCGTCGAGCGCATCTGGCGCGACATCCACGAACGCTGCCAGCCGGAATCGCTCGCCGTCTACGCGCGCTACACGCGCCGCGGCGGACTCGACATCAACCCGTTCCGGGCCAGCCACAGCGCCCGGCCCTGGCCCGAGAACCTGCGCACGGCGCGGCAATGACCCGCCGGGAGCCGCCGCCATGTCCGCGCTGAACTTCAGCCTGCGCCCGGCCCGCGTCGAGGAAGCCGCGATCGTCGCCGGTGCCATCGCCGAGGCCTCGGGCGGCTACGCGCCGCTCGCCTGGTCGGCCCTCGCCGGCGACGGCGACCTGCACGCCACCGGCGCCCGCTGCTGCGCCGCCGATGACGGCCCGCATTCCTGGCGCAATGCGCTGGTGCTCGAAACCCAGGACGGCGCCGTCGCCGGCGTGCTGCTCGGCTGCGCCGCCGCGCAGGTGCCGCCGGTCGCGGCGGTGCTCGGGGCCGATGGCAGCGATCTCTGCGCGCCGGGGCGCATGCAGGTGCCGGACACCTGGCTGCTGGTCGGCATGACCATCTTCTCGCCGTGGCGCAACTACGGCCTCGGCCACCGGCTGCTGGTGCAGGCCTGCTCGCAGGCACGCGCCGCCGGCTTCGATCGCGTCAGCCTGATCGCCTGCGAGCACAACCCGGCCACGCGCCTGTACCGGCGCGAGGGCTTCACGGTGGTCGAGCGCCGGCCGATCCTGCCGCACCCGCTGCTCGCCTACGCCGGCGACGTGCTGCTGATGGTGCGCGCGCTGTCCTGAGCCGGCCCGCACGCCGCCCCCTGCCCCGCTCCTGACGGCCGCGCATGCGAGCCATGCGCCGCTATGGCCGCTGCGCGGCGCGGCGCAGACTTGCCGGCCTGCCGATCCGGCGCGTTTTCACGAGGGGGCGACATCATGGACCTGCACGTCTGGCTGGCCTGGCTGGCCGCCTGTGTGCTGATCAGCATTTCACCGGGTGCGGGCGCCGTGAACACCATGAGCAACGCGCTCAGCTACGGCCGCCGGCGCACCTTCATCGGCATCCTCGGCCTGCAGGGCGGGCTGATCGTCAACACGCTGCTGGTCGGCGTCGGCCTCGGCGCGCTGATCGCGGCCTCGGCGACGGCGTTCACGGCGATCAAGTGGGCCGGCGTCGCCTATCTCCTCTGGCTCGGCTGGCAGAAGTGGCACGCCCCGACGCACTTCGACGTGAGCGAGAAGTCCGTGGCACTGCCCGGTCCGGCGCGGCTGTTCTGGCAGGCGGTGATCGTCAACGTCACCAACCCGAAGGCGATCGTGTTCCTCGTCGCGCTGTTCCCGCAGTTCCTCGACCCGGCGCGCCCGCAGGGCATGCAGATCGCGCTGCTCGGTGGCACGCTGGTGGTCGTCGACGTGATCGTCATGTGCGGCTATGCGACGCTCGCCGGCGTGCTGCGCCGGCACGTGCAGAACGCACGGCGCATGCGCCTGCTGAACCGCGTGTTCGGCGGCATGTTCGCCGGTGCCGGCGCGCTGCTCGCGAGCGTGCGCCACGCCTGAACACAGGCTGCGTGACGCATCTTTGCAATCGGCACCGATGCCGATATCGTAAGGAGCACCGCCGCAAGGAATGCCGCCATGACGCAGGATGCCGTCCCCCTCTCTCAGACAGCCGCCCCGGCCCCGCCGCGGGCGGCTGTCGCGTTTCCATCGTCCGCCAACAGGAACCAGCGCCCGATGCACCCCGCCCGCCGCCTCGCCTTCATCACCCTCAACGGCCTGCTCGCCGGCCTCGGCCTGTTCCTCGCTTTGAACCTGCTGCCGGAACTGCGGGGCGGCGACGCGCTGGCCTGGCTCGCGAGCGGCACCGCCAAGGTGGCGTTCGTGCGCGAGCTTTGCTTCGGGTTCGTGATGGCGTGGGCGCTGCGGCCGCGGGCGACGACAGAGGCCGATGCCTGAAAGACAAGACAGCTCGCAGGCTGGGTTGAGGAACGAAACCCGGCATCGGAAGCCATGACGCGTGATGGTTGCCGGGCTTCCTTCGTCAACTCAGCCTGCGCGTGC
>NZ_DAOLKE010000103.1:9360-10695 GCF_035331805.1 Plasticicumulans sp.
GCCGGGGTTTTGAACTCCGGAATCGGCACTTCAAACAGCGGCGCCGGCATCCGGAAGGCTGTTCCGGAGGGTCAGGGCAGCGTCGCCGGCACTCAAACCATCGACGCCGATACTTGAAGTGTCGACGCCGACTCATTTTGAGGCGGCGTCGACTCAATCTGGGGCGACATCGGGACTCTGCAGCGGGCCGGCGCATGTGCGTCGCGGTCGGTCAGGGCAGGATTCACGCTGCCGATGCCGCAGGCCGATCACCCGCAAGTGCATGATCCCGCCGCCCATCCCTGCAAGCCCTCGTCCACTCGGGGCGAGGAACTGCGAGGCGGAGTGTTGCGGCGGAAGGCTCGGCATGAACCGGCCGGCTGCAACCTCCGCCCCGCGCCGCCCTCCCAGTCATCGGCAGCCCTGCGCGCTGTCGCGACCCCGAGGAGAGCGCAATCGTGAGTCCCGGACAGATCTGGCAGATGGGCCGGCAGGCGGTGTCGGCCTGGAGCGATGACTACGCGGCGAGCATGGGCGCGGCGCTTGCGTACTACACGACCTTCTCGATCGCGCCGCTGCTGATCATCGTCATCGCGATCGCCGGCGCCGTGTTCGGCCACGATGCCGCGCAGGGTCACATCCTCGCGCAGTTGCGCGACCTGCTCGGCAAGGACGGGGCGCTGGCGATCGAGGGGCTGCTGAAAAGCGCGAGCGATCCGCAGCAGGGCATGGTCGCGACCGTCATCAGCGTCGTGACGCTGGTGATCGGCGCCACGACCGTGTTCGGCGAGCTGCAGACCTCGCTCGACCGCATCTGGCAGGCCCCGGCCGCCACCCGCCCGGAAGGGCTGTGGGCGCTGCTGCGCACGCGGCTGCTCGCCTTCGGCATGGTGCTCGGCATCGCCTTCCTGCTGCTGGTGTCGCTGGTGCTGAGCGCGGTGATCGCGGCGCTCGGCGAATGGTGGTCGCCGTGGTTCGGCGAACGGGAGCTGCTCGCGCAGGCGGCGAACTTCATCGCCGGTTTCGTGCTGATCACGGCGGCGTTCGCGCTGATCTACAAGCTGCTGCCGCGCGCGCGCATCGCCTGGCGCGACGTGTGGACCGGGGCGGCGATCACGGCGCTGCTGTTCTCGATCGGCAAGCTGCTGATCGGCCTGTATCTCGGCAAGAGCAGCACGGCCTCGGCCTTCGGCGCGGCCGGGTCCTTCGTCGTGCTGCTGGTCTGGGTGTACTACTCGGCGCAGATCTTCTTCCTCGGCGCCGAATTCACCTGGGTGTACGCGCACGCCCACGGTTCGCGTCGCGGCGAGCCCCGCAGCCGCCCGGCACCGGCGCCGGGCGGGCGCGAACTGCCGC
>NZ_DAOLKE010000104.1:0-10624 GCF_035331805.1 Plasticicumulans sp.
GCGCACGACGAGCGCCCGCGCGTGCCCGCGTTCAGGCAATCGCCGCCGGCGTGGCGCGCGGATAGTCGGTGTAGCCGTGCGCATCGCCGCCGTAGAGGGTCGCCTTGTCCGGCTGCGCGAGCGGCAGGCCGGTCGCGAGGCGTTCGACCAGGTCGGGGTTGGAGATCCACGGCTTGCCGAAGGCGACCAGCTCGGCATGACCGCTGGCCACGGCTTCGGCACCGAGGGCACCGTCGTAGCCGTTGTTGGCGATCCAGGTGCGCGGGAACAGCTTGCGCAGCGCCCGGAAATCGAAGCCCTCGACCGTGCGCGCCCCGCCGGTGACGCCCTCGACCATGTGCACGAAGCCGACCCCGCTGGCATCGAGCGCCTTCAGCACGTACGCGGCGAGTTCCGGCTCGCCGGGGCCGATGTCGTTGACCGTGGTCGCCGGCGACAGCCGCACGCCGGTGCGCTCCAGCCCGAACACGCTGCCGACCGCGGCGACGACTTCGAGCAGCAGGCGCGTGCGGTTCTCCAGGCTGCCGCCCCAGGCGTCGCTGCGCCGGTTGGTGTGGCTGCGCAGGAACTGCTCCAGCAGATAGCCGTTGGCGCTGTGGATCTCGGCGCCGTCGAAGCCGGCGGCCCGGGCGTTCCGTGCCGCCTGCCGGAACTGTTCGACGATGCCGGGGATTTCGTCCGTCGTCAGCGCGCGCGGCTCGACCATCGGCTTGAAGCCATCGTTCGTGAACGCCTGACCTTCGGGGCGGATCGCCGACGGGGCCACCGGCAGCGCGCCGTCCGGCTGCAGCTCCGGGTGCGAGATGCGCCCGACGTGCCAGAGCTGGATGAAGATCGTGCCGCCGAGCGCGTGCACGGCGTCGGTGACCTGCCGCCAGCCGGCAATCTGCGCCTCGCTGTAGATGCCGGGGGTCCAGGCATAGCCCTGGCCCTGCTGCGAGACCTGCGAGCCCTCGCTGATGATCAGGCCGGCACCGGCGCGCTGGGCATAGTACTCGGCGTTCAGCGCGCGCGGCGCCAGCGTCTGCGCATCGGCGCGCGAGCGCGTCAGCGGGGCCATGACCACGCGGTTGCGCAGGGTCAGCGGGCCGAGGGAATACGGGCTCAGCAGGGCGGCGGCGGAATTCGCGGGCGTCTTCATGATCAAGGCCTCATGGGGTTGCGAACAGGAAACGATTCGCACTATACAAAGCCTTTGTCCGCCGATAAGCCGGGATTCCGGCAACGCATCGTTTACCAGAGGAAACGAACCTTTGAGTACGACCCCTGCCCGTGCGCTGCCGGATCGCTCGGTCGCCGATGCCGCGGCCGCCGCGCACGATCTGTCGGCGCTGCATCTGTACGCGGTGCTGGTCGAGGCCGGCAGCTTCACGCGCGCCGCCGACCGGCTCGGCTGCACCAAGGGCCACGTCAGCAAGCAGCTGGCGGCGCTGGAGCGCAGCCTCGGCATGCAGCTGCTGCACCGCTCGACGCGCCGGCTGGCGCCGACCGCCGCCGGCAGCGCGCTGCTGCCGCTCGCGCGGCGCCTGACCGCGGTCGATGACGAGGTGCGTCAGGTGCTCGACGGCCTGCGCGATGACATCGCCGGCACCGTGCGCGTGTCGGTGCCGGTGTCGCTCGGCGAGACCTGCTTCGACGACATCGTCGTCGGCTTCTGCCGGCAGTACCCGCGCGTGCACATCGCGCTCGACCTGTCGAACGGCATCCGCGATCTGGTCGCCGACGGCATCGACTTCGCGCTGCGCTCGGGCAGCGAGCCGGCCCCGGACCTGATCGCGCGCCCGCTGTACAGCATGGAGGAATACGCCTGCGCGAGTCCGGCGTATCTGGCCGCGGCCGGCACGCCGCTGGCACCGGCCGATCTCGCCGCGCACGCCTGCCTGCAGAACCTGCACTTCGGCGAGGAGGCCGCGGCCGGGGAATGGGAGTTTCACCGCGGCGCCGAGCTCTGGCGCGTGCCGGTGCGCGGGCCGCTCGCGTGCAACCATTATTCGCTGCTGAAGAAGGCGGCCATCGCCGGCGCCGGCATCGCGCGGCTGCCGGGCTATCTGATCGATGACGAACTCGCCGACGGCCGGCTGCTGCGGCTGCTGCCGGACTACGAATCGCGGCGGCTGCCGATCTTCCTGGTCTACGCGCCGCAGCGCACGCTGCCGCAGCGCACGCGCGTGCTGATCGACTACGTGCGCGAATGGTTCGCCGGCAAGGCCCAGCGCTGCGCGGCCCGGCGCGCGGCGCTCGCCGTGAACCTCACAGATCCCGGCGGAAGTTGAACGCGAACACCGACAGCCCCTCGCGGAAGTAGAAGCGGTGGGCGCGGGCGCGCTGCACGCCGGAATCGAGCGTCAGCGCCCGGCAGTCGAGCTTGCGGGCGCGGGCTTCGAGCCAGGTCAGCAGGGTCTGGCCGACGCCTTCGGAGCGTGCGCTCTCGGTCGTGACCAGGTCATCGACGTAGAGCTTGCGGCCGATCGAGGTGTCCTCGTAGACGCGCCAGACCGCGACGCCGAGCACGGCGTCGTCATCGACCGCGACCGACATGCGGGCGCCGCCGGCGAACACGCGCTGCATCTTCTCGACGTATTCCTCCGGCAGCTGCGGGCGCAGCTCGCGGTGGACCTCCTCGGCACGCGCGAGCCAGCCCGGCTCGGCGATCCTGCCCTCGTCGGTGGTGATGTCCACGATGCTCATGCCCATGATTTCGAGCGGCCTCCGGCGCCGTCAGCAGTTTTGCCGCACGGTGCCGGCAAGCGGGGCCGGAAGTCCAGCGTCAGACGCCGGCCATCACGCGCGCGCGCAGCCCGGCGAGCAGCCGCTCGCCGCGCGGCCACGCTCCGAAGCCGGCGGCGACGTTCAGGTGCCCGCTCGGGCCGTGGTCGACGAACTCCGCCGCCCAGGCCGCTGCGAAGGCGCGGGCGCGCTGCAGCGTGCAGTACGGATCGTCGCTGCTCGCGACCACGGTTGCCGGGAACGGCAGCGGCGCGAGCGGCACGCCATCGAGCAGGCCGAGCGCATCGGCATCGGCCGGCGCGACCAGCAGCGCACCGGCGACTTGCGCGCAGTCGTGGCGCTGCGCCCAGGCCGCGATCGCGATGCAGCCGAGGCTGTGGCCGACCAGCACGGTCGGACCGGGCCGGCGGCGCAGTTCGGCTTCGAGCCCGGCGATCCACGCCTCGCGCTGCGGCTGGTCGAAATCGCGCTGGTGCACGCGCCGGAAGGCCGGGCCGGAGTCGGCCCACAGCGTCTGCCAGTGGCCGGGACCGGAATCGCCGAGGCCGGGCACGATCAGGATCTGCAGGCCGTCGTCCGGACACGCGCCGCTCATGGCAGGCTCCCGGATGCGTCCGCCGCCTGCCAGCCGTCGGCGCCGAGGCTCGGCAGCAGCGCGGCTTCGCGGGCATCGGCCGCCGCCGGCAGCCACACGCGTACCCGGTGACGATGGATGTGTTCGATGCGTGCCCGCAGGCGCTGCTGCTCGGCCTCGCTGGCGGCAGCCGCACGCAGGTGCGGGGCACCGAGGCGGATGGCGTCGGGCGCGAGCGCGAGCAGGCGGTCGAGTTCGGCCGGCTCGCTGCCGTTGAAGCCGAACGCGACGCCGTAGCCGCGGCTGCGGAAGCCGGCGAGCGCGGCTGCCAGCCGTTGGGGCGCGACGCGCGCGGCATCGGCGAGTTCGAGCACGATCCCGTCCGGGCGCAGGCCGCTGCGGCGCAGGATCGATGCGAACACCGCCCCGTGCGCATCGGGCACCGCGGCGAGGTGCAGCGGATGCACCGCCAGCCACAGCGGCCCGCCGCCGGGGCGGCTGCCGGCGTTCAGCACGTGCACGGTGCGGATCAGCCGGTCGAGATAGGTGATCGCGGCATCGTCGAGCGCGATCGCATACGGCGCCCAGGCCGACACCGGCTGGCCGCCGGCACCGAAGGCGGCGGTCTGCGCGAGGCGCGCGACCGGGCGCCCGCCGGCATCGAGCAGCGCCAGCAGCGTCGTCTGCAGGCGCAGGCCGTGGTAATGCCCGACCACGCGCCCGGCTTCGAGCGTGAACGGCGCGCAGCCTTCCGGCAGGTAGGGATGGCCGCGGAAGTCACGGGCATGCAGTTCGATCAGCTCGGCGAGCCGTGCCTCGCGGCTGGAGGCTGCGGGGGGCGGGGTCGGATCGGTGACGGACATCTGGGCGGCTCCGCTCGGGATGACAAACATGAAAAATTGGAGATTCGGAGTCAGCTTACGGTCGGTTTGGCAATAATATATAGTAATAAAAAATTATCTTTTTATTACGCATGGTTATTTATCTGCGACATTTGACTTATCACTGCTGCGCTGCAACCGAAGGATTTTCCATCCCGGCATGCCGCCTGCAAATGGCACTAGACTCGAAGCGCCAGACGCAGGCACGAGGCATGACGCGAGCCGGAACCCGCAACCGGCCGGAACAGGGATTCCGGAGTCGGGTCTGCGGGTGTTGCGGATTGGCCGGTGGACGGGATCACCGGCGGCATCATGTACCGAGACAGGCCCCCCGAGATGCAGATGACCGATACCGATCGCTGGACCGAAGCCAACCCCGATGCACTGATCGGGCTGACGGCGGCCGGAGTGGTGCAGCACTGGAGCGCCGGCGCGCAGCGCCAGTACGGATATCCCGCGCACGAGGCGCTCGGGCGCCCGCTGGAGGCGCTGATCGTGCCGGCCGACATGACCGGCCAGCAGCAGTGGATGCTGGCCGAGACGCTGGCCCTCGAGCTCTGCGCCTTCGAGGCCGTGCGCCGGCGCCGCGACGGCTCGCTGGTCTGCGTCGACATCACCGCGCGGCGCATCGCCGGCGAGGACGGCGAATCGGCGGTGCTGTTCGTCGAGAAGGACGTGACGCGCCTGAAAATCCTGCGCGATGCGCGGCTGATGGAGGCGCGCTTTCGCGACCTGCTCGAATCGACCCCGGATGCCGTGGTCATCGCCGGCACCACCGGCCACATCGTCATCGCCAATGCCCAGGCCGAGCGCCTGTTCGGCTACTCGCCCGGCGAGCTGCGTGGCCAGCCGGTCGAGGTGCTGCTGCCGGCACGCTACCGCGCCGCGCACGTCAGCCACCGCGCCGGCTACTTCCAGCAGCCGCGCCGGCGCTCGATGGGCGCCGGGCTCGAGCTCTACGGCCTGCGCCGCGACGGCACCGAGTTCCCGGTCGAGATCAGCCTGAACCCGCTGCGCACCGAGGCCGGGCAGATGGTCATGAGCGCGATCCGCGACATCAGCGAGCGCCAGCGCGCCGAGCGCAAGTTCCGCGGCCTGCTCGAAGCCGCGCCGGATGCGATGGTCATCGTCGATCGCGACGGCCGCATCGTGCTCGCCAACGCCCAGACCGCGACGCTGTTCGGCTTCGAGCGGCGCGAGCTGCTCGGCGAGCGCGTCGAGCGCCTGCTGCCACCGCGCTTCCGCGATCGCCACCCGGCGCACCGCAACGCCTACTTCACCGATCCGAAGCTGCGGCCGATGGGCACCGGCTTCGAGCTCTACGGGCTGCGCCGCGACGGCACCGAATTCCCGGTCGAGATCAGCCTCAGTCCGCTCGAGACCGAGGACGGCCTGCTGGTGTCGGCGGCGATCCGCGACATCACCGAGCGCAAGCGCTTCGAACGCGCGCTGCAGGACAAGAACAGCGAGCTCGAAGCCGCCAACCGTGCCAAGAGCCGCTTCCTCGCCAGCATGAGCCATGAGCTGCGCACGCCGCTCAATGCCGTGCTCGGCTTCACCGGCATCCTGCTGATGAAGCTGCCCGGCCCGCTGAATCCGGAGCAGGAATCGCAGCTGCGCACGGTCAAGTCCAGCGCCCAGCACCTGCTCGCGCTGATCAACGAACTGCTCGACCTGGCACGCATCGAGGCCGGGCGCGTGGTGCTCAAGCCCGAGCCGGTGGCGCTCGCGACGCTGCTCGACGAGGTCGCGGCGACGCTGCGCACGCAGGCTGACGACAAGGGGCTCGCCCTGGGCGTCGAGCTCGAAGCGGTGCCCGAACCCGTCACCGATCGCCGGCTGCTGCTGCAGATCCTGATCAACCTCGCCGGCAATGCCGTCAAGTTCACGCAGCAGGGCTCGGTGCGCCTGCGCGCCGGCCCCGGCCGGCCCGATTCCAGGGGGCACGCCACCGTCTGCATCGCCGTCGCCGACACCGGTCCCGGCATCTCGCCCGAAGAACAGAAGCGGCTGTTCGAACCCTTCGCGCAGGGCGAGGCCGCCCGCAGCAGCGGCATCGAGAGCTCCGGCCTCGGCCTGCACCTGAGCCGGGAACTGGCCGGCGTGCTCGGCGGCTGGCTGCAGTGCCGCAGCATCCCCGGCGAGGGCAGCACCTTCACGCTGACGCTGCCGCTGCACGCCGAGCTGCCGGCCGCCGCCGACCTGCCCGGCGCCACGGCCCCGGCCGAGCTTCGCCAGCCCGCATCATCAGGTGGAGACCGGCCCGCATGAACCATCCGAACATCCTGATCGTCGAGGACAACCAGGCCAATTTCGCCGTGCTCGACTACCTGCTGCGGGCGCACGGCTTTCACGTGCTCGCCGCCGGCAACGGCCGCGAGGCGCTCGACGTGCTGGCGCGCGAGCCGGTCGATCTGGTGCTCTGCGACATGCAGATGCCGGTCATGGACGGCTACGAGTTCGCGCGCTGCACGCGCGCCAACCCGCGCTACGCGCGCCTGCCGCTGCTGGCCGTGACCGCCTCGTCGATGGCCGGCGATCGCACGCGCGTGCTCGCGGCCGGCTTCGATGATTACTTCTCGAAGCCGATCGATCCGGAAACCTTCGTCGACGCGATGGAGCACCACCTGCCGCCGGCACTGCGACGGGCGCGTTGACGGGCGCGGGCGGGCGGCCGATGGCGCGCATTGCAGTCGTCGATGATCTCGACTTCAACCGCGACCTGGTCGCGGCGCTGCTGCGCCCGGCCGGGCACGACATCGTCGAGGCCGCCGATGGTGCGGCGGCCCTGGAGATGGTCCGGCGCGAGCGCCCGGAACTGATCGTCTGCGACGTGCTGATGCCGGTCATGGACGGCTACGAGTTCGTGCGCCGGCTGCGCTCCGATCCGGTCTGCGGCGAATACGGCGCGCGCGTGCCGGTGATCTTCTGGAGCGCGTATTACAACGAGGACGAGGCCCTGCACCTGGCCGCCGAATGCGGCGTCAGCCTGCTGCTGCCCAAGCCCTGCCCGCCCGAGCGCCTGCAGGCGGTGATCCGGCAGGCGCTCAGCGAGCAGCCGCCGCCGCCGCTGCCGGTGCCCGATGAAACCGGCTTCGAGGGGCAGCACCGGCGGCTGCTGACCGACAAGCTCTCCGAACAGACCACGGCGCTGCTGCGCGCCAATGCCCGCCTGACCGCGCTGCTCGGCATGGTGCTCGCGCTCGGCAGCGAACACGATCCGCAGCGCCTGCTCGCCGCCGCCTGCCGGGGCGCCCGCGAACTGCTCGGCGCGAGCGACGCCTGGCTGGTGTACCGCGAGGACGACAGCGCCCCGGTGCGCTCGGTCAGCGACGGTCCGCACTCGGCGCTGCCGGCACCGGCCGGTTTCGGCGGCAGCAGCAGCCAGCCGCAGGATCCGCGCTTCGGCGCGGTGCTGGTCGCCCCGCTCAGCTCGATGCGCACCTGCCGCGGCTGGCTGATGATCGCCCGCCTGCCGGGCGAGGCGCCGTTCGAGGACGAGGACGAACACCTGCTCGGCCTGCTCGCGGCGCAGACGCTGCATGCCTGGGAGATCGAGCGCCTGAACGGCCAGCTCTCGGCGCATGCCGCCGCGCTCGAGGACGAGGTCGCCGAGCGCGAGCGCATCACCCGCCAGCTCGACGTGCAGTACGCGATCGCCCGTCAGCTCGCCGGTGCGCAGGGCATCGATGCCGTGCTGCCGGTGCTGCTGCGCACGCTCGGCGAGCGCCTCGGTTTCGAGATCGCCGCGCTGTGGCTGCCCGATGCCCGCCACGGCGGCCTGCGCTGCGAGCAGGTCTGGGCCGCGCCCGGCTCGGCGCACCTCGGCTGCGCCGCGGCCCGCATCCACCGGCGGCTCGCGCCGGAGAAAGGCCAGCCGGGGCGCAGCCGCCTGCAGCGCCGGCCGCTCTGGAGCCTCGACCTGCACCGCGACGAGGACAGCGGCCGCGATCCGGACTGCCCTGACCTGCACGCCTGCGCGACGCTGCCGATCGCCGCCGGCGAGCGCATCGTCGCGGTGTTCGAGCTGCTGGCCGGCGAGCGCCGGCCGCCGGACCCGGGTCTGCTCGACCTGATGTGGGCGATCGGCGAGCAGGTCGGCCAGTTCTGGGCCCGCATCGACCAGCAGCATCGCAACGCCCGCCTCGCGCGCGTGCACGCGGTGCTGAGCGGCATCAACGGCGCGCTGGTGCGCATCCACGAGCGCGCGGCGCTGCTGCGCGCCACCTGCCGCATCGCCGTCGAACAGGGCGAGTTCGGCATCGCCTGGATCGGTGACTACGACGCCGCTGCCGCACGGGTGACGCCGGTGGCCTGGGCCGGCATCGATGACGGTTTCGGCGCGCAGGCGCTCGCGCTTGCCAGCAGCGACGATGACTACGCCGCGCTGATCGTGCGCGAGGCCATCCACCGGCGCGAGGCGGTCTGGTGCAATGATCTCGCCGCCGAGGCCGCACCGGTGCACAGCCGCTTCGCCGAGGCGCAGCGCCGCGGCTTCGGCTCGCTGATCGTGCTGCCGCTGGTCGTCGATCACCGCATCGGCGGCGTGCTGGCGCTGTACACGCAGGCGCCGGACTACTTCACGCGCGAGGAACGCGAGCTGCTCGAACAGGTCGCGAGCGACATCGCCTTCGGCCTCGCTGACATCGACCGCCGCGACCGCCTCGACTACCTGAACCACTACGATCCGCTGACCGGCCTGCCGAACCGCACGCTGTGGCGCGAGCGGCTCGGACACGCGCTGATCGAGAGCGCGCGCCACCACGAGCGCACGGCCGTGCTCGTGCTCGACATCGCCCGCTTCCGGCACGTCAACAACGGCTTCGGCCGCGCCGCCGGCGATGCGCTGCTGCGCGCACTCGCCGAGCGCGCCGCGGCGGTCTGGCCCGAGCCCGCGCACGTCGGGCGGCTCGGCGCCGACTGCTTCGCCGGCTTCCTGCCGCGGCTCGCCGATGTGCAGGCGATCACGCAGCTGCTCGAAGGCCGGCTCGGTGCCGCGCTGTCGGCACCGTTCCCGGTCGACGGTCACGAGCTGCGCCCGGGCTTCGTCGCCGGCATCGCCATCGCCCCGGACGACGGCGACGAGGCCGAAACCCTGCTGCACCACGCCGAGGCGGCGCTGGCGCAGGCCAAGGCCAGCGACCGGCCCTACGTGTATTACCGCCCCGAGCTGACCAGCGGCATCGCCGGCACGCTGCGGCTCGAAAACCGCCTGCACCGGGCGCTGGAGCGCGGCGAGTTCGAGCTGCACTACCAGCCGCGCGCCGATGCGCGCAGCGGTCGCCTGACCGGGCTGGAGGCGCTGCTGCGCTGGCGTGATCCGGAGGCCGGGCTGGTCGCGCCGCTGCGCTTCGTGCCGGTGCTCGAACGGCTCGGCCTGATCAACGCGGCCGGCGAATGGGCGATCCGCCGCGCCCTCGCCGACAGCCGGCGCTGGACGGCGGTCGCCGGGCCGCTGCGCGTCGCGGTCAACGTCTCGGCCGTGCAGCTGCGCGAGCCCGGGCTCGGCGACACGATCTGCAGCGCCCTCGCCGAGGCACCGCCCGACGGCGCGCCGCTCGATCTGGAGATCACCGAGAGCGTGCTGATGAGCCAGGTCGAGGTGCATGGCCAGATGCTCGCCAGCCTGCGCCGGCGCGGCGTCGGCATCGCGATCGACGACTTCGGCACCGGCTATTCCTCGCTCGCGTATCTGGCGCGCCTGCCGGTCGATGCGCTGAAGATCGACCGCAGCTTCGTCGAGACGCTGACCGATCGCCCCGAGAGCCTCGCGATCGTGCGCACCGTGATCTCGCTCGCGCAGTCGCTGCACCTGAAGACCGTCGCCGAAGGCGTCGAGACCGCCGAACAGGCCGGGCGGCTCGCCGAACTCGGCTGCGACGAGCTGCAGGGCTTCTGGATCAGCCGGCCGCTGCCGCTCGATGCGCTGCTCGACTGGCTGCGCGCCCGCACGCCGGCCGGCGTCTGACGCAACTTCCGCGCCGTTCCCGTACTCCGAATCGCGGGCCGCAGCCGCATCCGCACCGGTGGCCCGGGTCAGGGTCGTGACGCCCGCTCGTGCGGATCGAGGATGCGCAGATGTCCCCTGTTTCCCGTTTGCCGCGCTCGCCCGCGGTCGCATTCCGCTGGCTGCTGCTTGGCTGCAGCCTGCTGCTGCCTGGTTTCGCGGCCGCTGCCGCCGAGGAGTCCTGGCCGCGCGAGTTCGGCCGCAACGGCCGTTCGGTGCTGGTCTACGAGCCGCAGGTCGAGGACTGGTCCGCCGACGGCCGCCTGCAGCTGCGCGCGCCGGTGGCGGTCACGCCCGCGCGCGGCGAGCCGGCGCGCTACGGCGTGCTCGGCATCGCGTCACCGACCGAGGTCGATGCCGGCTCGCAGTCGGTGCTGCTCGGCGCGCCTGAGGTCAGCGCGCAGTTCCCGGACCTGCCGGCCGACGAGGCCGCCC
>NZ_DAOLKE010000105.1:0-10607 GCF_035331805.1 Plasticicumulans sp.
GGCTGTGAGGGCGCGACACTTTGCACTACTAGGGGAGCGTTGCACAGCCCTGCCTCCGACCCCGAGCTGAAATCCCGAGGAGACCGCGTCATGACGGCGCCGCTCGTTTCGCGTCTGCCGCGCGTCGGCACGACGATCTTCACGGTCATGAGTGCGCTCGCACAGGAGTGCGGGGCCCTGAACCTGTCGCAGGGCTTTCCGGATTTCGCCGTGCCGCCGGCCCTGCTGCAGGCGGTCGTGCAGCACCTGCAGGCCGGTCACAACCAGTACGCGCCGATGACCGGCGTGCCGCGCCTGCGCGAGGCGATCGCCGCGAAGACGCTCGCGGCCTACGGGGTTGCGCCCGATCCGGTGCACGAGGTCACCGTGACCTCGGGCGCGACCGAGGCGCTGTTCTGCGCGATCCAGGCGGTGCTGCGCGCCGGCGACGAGGCGATCGTGTTCGACCCCTGCTACGACAGCTACGAGCCCGGCATCGAGCTCGCCGGCGGCCGGGCCGTGCACGTGCCGCTGGCGGGGCCGGATTTCCGGCCGGACTGGCAGCGCTTTGCCGGGGCGCTGAGTCCGCGCACGCGGCTCGTCATCCTCAACACGCCGCACAACCCGACCGGCAGCGTCTGGTCGGCCGAGGACATGCAGCAGCTCGCGACGCTGCTGCGCGGGCGCGGGATATGGCTGCTGTCCGACGAGGTCTACGAGCACATCGTCTTCGACGGCCGCCGGCACGAGAGCGTGCTGCTTCATCCGGAGCTGGCGGCGCGGGCCTTCGTCGTGTCCTCGTTCGGCAAGACCTTCCATGCCACCGGCTGGAAGATCGGCTACTGCATCGCACCGGCGGCGCTGTCGGCGGAGTTCCGCAAGATCCACCAGTTCGTGACCTTCTCGACCTCGACGCCGATGCAGCACGCGCTGGCCGATTACCTGGAGGCCGAGGCGCAGCACTGGCAGCAGCTGCCGGCCTTCTACCAGCGCAAGCGCGATCTGTTCTGCCGGCTGATCGAGGGTTCGCGCTTCGGCTGCACGCCCTCGGCCGGCACCTACTTCCAGCTGCTCGACTATTCGGCGATCAGCGACGAGCGGGATGTCGATCTGGCGCGGCGGCTGACGCGCGAGGCGCGGCTCGCGTCGATTCCGGTATCGGTGTTCAGCGTCGCGCCCGATCCGGCGCAGCGGCTGCTGCGCTTCTGCTTCGCCAAGGACGACGCGACGCTCGAACAGGCGGCGGCGATCATCCGCCGGCTGTAGGCAGCCGGCGCGGCCGCGCCAGCAGCTCGCCGCCGCAGTTCGGGCAGCGGCCGTGCAGCCGGTGCTCGCTGCAGTCGCGGCAGTACGTGCATTCGTACGAGCAGATGCGGGCGTCGGGGGAGTCCGGCGGCAGCGGCTGCCGGCAGCGTTCGCAGGCGGGTTTCATCTCGAGTGACATCGATGGTTCCTCGGGCAGGGCAGGTGCTGGCATGCTCGCTGCCGGGACGGCCGGATTTCGACCCGGCGCATCGACCGGCCGCCCCCGACATCCGCCGGCCGCGGCCGGCGCAAGCCCCCCGTGCCGCCCAGGTCGCCGCCGATGAACGTCCCCGATGCCGACAAGGATCGCCAGCTGCTGGCGCTGCTCAGTGCGAATGCCCGCGAACCGCTCGCGAGCCTCGCGCGCAAGCTCGGCGTCGCACGCAGCAGCCTGCAGGAGCGCATCGGCCGGCTCGAACGCTCGGGCGTGATCCGCGGCTACGGGGTGCGCCTCGGTGCGGCGCTCGCGCCGGCGACGCGGGCGTTTTTCCTCGTGCAGCTCGACGGACCGCTGTGCGAGCGCATCGCCCCGCAGCTCGCCGGCCTGGCGGAGGTCGTGGCCTGTCACTCGATCGCCGGCGACATCGACATGCTGCTCGAAGTCGCCGCCGGCGATCTGGCCGGTCTCGACGCCGTGCGGGCCCGCATCGGGGCACTGGCCGGCGTGCGCCGCGTGCAGACGCTGCCGGTGCTGAAGACGCGCTTCGAACGGCGTTGACCTGAACGCTCAGGCTCGCGAGGACGCCCGCCGGCGGCTATACGCTTTCACCCACCGCAAACCCCCAGCAGGAGTAACCGTCCATGAAAGGCGACGCCAAGGTCATCGAGTTTCTGAACAAGGTGCTCAAGAACGAGCTGACCGCGATCAATCAGTACTTCCTGCACGCGAAGATGTTCAAGAACTGGGGCTTCCACAAGCTCGCCGGGCACGAGTACGAGGAATCGATCGACGAGATGAAGCATGCCGACAAGCTGATCGAGCGCATCCTGTTCCTCGAAGGCCTGCCGAACCTGCAGGACCTCGGCAAGCTCTGCATCGGCGAGAACGTCGTCGAGGCGCTGAAGGCCGATCTCGACATGGAGCTGAAGGCGCACCCGGTGCTGAAGGAAGCCATCGCCCACTGCGAGACGATCCAGGACTACGTCTCGCGCGAGCTGTTCGAGGACATCCTCGAAAGCGAGGAGGAGCACATCGACTGGCTGGAGACGCAGCTCGGACTGGTCGGCATGGTCGGCGAGCCGAACTACCTGCAGTCGGCGATGGGCGAGGGCGGCTCCTGATCGCAGCGGTTTCCGGCTCGCTGTTGACAGGCATTCTCATTTGCGAAATGATGCCTGCCATACCGTCCACGCCTGCCGGGAGCGCCGTTCATGTACGTCTGCATCTGCAAGGGAATCACCGATCGTGACATCCGCAATGCTGCCGCACGCGGCGTCAGCACGGTGTCGGCGCTCAAGCGCGAGACCGGTTGCTGCGGACAGTGCGGCAAGTGTGCGTGGCATGCGCGCGAGGTGCTCGATGCCGTGCGGGAGTGCGTGCAGCCGGCGGCGGTGGTCGCGGCGACGCTGGGTTTCGGCGCTGCCACCGAGGCGATGCCGGCAATGGCCTGAGCCGGCCGGCGCAGCAGCAACGAAAAGCCCCGGGTGACCGGGGCTTTCTGTTTTGTGCGTTTTTGCGCTGCTCTGCGGGGCTTGGCGCAGGCAGGGCACCGGGTTCAGGCGACGGCTTCGTCCTGCATCTGCTGCGCGAGCAGGCCGAGCGTGCGCAGCGCCGTGTCCATGCGCTCATCGAAGCGCGGCGCCGTGTACAGGCGCAGCGCATTGCGGTAGCGCTTCTGTGCCGTGAACAGCGCCCCGGGGGCAAAGCTGATGCGTGCCTCGTGCGCGCGCCGGTACAGCGTCAGCGTGTCGAGCCCCTCCGGCAGTTCGACCCAGAGCACGGTGCCGCCGGCCGGCTGCGCGACGCGGGTGCCGGCCGGAAAATGCTGGGCGACCGCCGCCGCCACGCGCGCCGAGCGCTGCGCATAGCCGGCGCGGGCGCGGGCGAGGTGGCGATCGTAGCTGCCGCGGGCGAGGAAGCGTGCGATCGCCACCTGCTGCAGCGGCGCCGGGGCGAAGCTCGACATCTGCTTCAGATGCCGCACGCGTTCGGCGAAACGGCCGGCGGCGATCCAGCCGAGCCGGTAGCCGGGGCCGAGCGTCTTGCTGAACGACGAGCACAGCAGCACGCCGCCGTCGCGGTCCCAGGCCTTGCAGGCCGGTGGCCGCGGGCCGGGTGCGAAGCCGAGATCGCCGCAGGCATCGTCCTCGATCAGCGGTATCTCGTGACGCGCGAGCAGTTCGACGAGCTTCTGGCGTTCCGCCAGCTCCATGCACGAGCCGACCGGATTGGCGTTGGTCGGCATCACGACGCAGGCGCGGATCGGCCACTGCGCGAGCGCCTGTTCGAGGGCGTCGAGACAGATGCCGGTGCGCGGATGGGTCGGGATCTCCAGGGCGTGCATGCCGAGCGATTCGATCGCCTGCAGCGTGCCGAAGAAGGTCGGCGATTCGACCGCGATCGTGTCGCCGGGGCGGGCGAGCGCGCGCAGGCACAGCGTCACGCCTTCCTGACAGCCGCCGGTGATCAGGACTTCCTCGGGGGCTGCGCGCACGCCGGCGCCATGCGCGAGGCGCACGACCTGCGCACGCAGCTCCGGGCGGCCGAAGGGCGCGTCGTAGACCGCCGACAGCTCCGGCATCTCGCGGATCACCGACATCAGGCAGCGGTTGATCGACGCAGTCGGCAGCAGGTCGGGCGCGGCGACCGCGTTGCCGAGGTTGATGAGCCCCGGATCGCCGGCCCCGGCCAGCACTTCGAGCGTCAGCGCACTGGTGGACACCGGCATCGGCTGCACGGCCGGGCGGGACTTGGACGGTTCCGGTGCGCTGGCGCGTGCGCGCAGGCCGACGTAGTAGCCGGACTGCGGCCGGGCTTCGAGCACGCCGCGATCGACCAGCAGGCCGTAGGCCTGGGTGACCGTCGAGATGCTGACGCCGAGCCGGCGCGCCAGCTCGCGCACCGAGGGCACGCGCTCGCCGGGGACGTGCTCGCCATTGGCGATCGCGGTGGCCAGATCCTCGGCGATGCGCTGGTACAGGTTCAGATGGGATTGCCCGAGGGCGATGGCGCAGTCGTCGGCCATGATCAAGCATCGTCTGTGCTGGTGATGGACGATATTCTTGCAGACTGTGCTGTGCGGCGCAGCCCCGGCCGTGTCAGCAGCGGTGAACACGGCGTCCGGCAGCGGCGGTGCTCTGCGGTATGCTGCATGCGGTCAACACGCTCCGGAGTCGGTCGCATGCGCCTGTCCGCCGTTCTGCGTCGTAGCCTGCTGTGTGCCGTCCTCGCCGTGGCGGGCGGCTGCGCACTGAGTCCGCAGACCCTGAACATCCATCCCTCGCTCGACGTGGCCGCGCCGCCGCTCGGTCGCGGCCGGCCGCTCATGCTCGAAGTCATCGATGCGCGCACACAGCCGGCGGTGTTCGGCACCCGCGGCGGGGTTTATCAGACCGCCACGGTCGGGCCGCGCAACGACGTGGCGGCGGCCGTGCGCCAGGCGCTCGCCGAACGGCTGACGGCAGCGGGCTTCGTGCTGTCGGCGCCGCAGCCCGGCAGCCGCACGCTGCGCGTCGAGCTGCTGCGCATCGACTATCACGCCAGCGGCGAGCCGGCGGTCGGCGAGGTCCGCACCAGTTGCGAGGTGCGCGCCATCGCCGGCAATGCCGCCAGCAGCTACAGCGGCAACTACCGCGCGAACAGCGTGCGCCAGGTGGTCGGCTCGCCCGGAGTCGAGGACAACGAGCAGATCGTCAACGAGATCATCAGCCAGGCCCTGCAGCGCATGCTCGCCGACCGCGGCCTGCTCGAAACACTCGCCCGGTGAACCGTCTGCCGTTTGCCGGTCTCGATCCGGACTGCATCCTCGACGCCGTCGAAGCCGCCGGCCATCGCTGCGACGGCCGGCTGCTGGCGCTGAACAGCTACGAGAACCGGGTCTGGCAGGTGGGTCGGGAGGACGACACGCCGCTGGTCGCGAAGTTCTACCGGGCCGGGCGCTGGCGCGATGCGCAGATCCTCGAAGAACACGCCTGGAGCGCCGACCTCGCCGCGGCCGAGCTGCCGGTGGTCGCGCCGCTCGCGGCGGCCGATGGCACGACGCTGTTCCGTCACCGGGGCTTCCGTTATGCGCTGTATCCGCGCCACGGCGGCCGCTGGCCGCCGCTCGATGATCCGGAGACGCTGTACCGGCTCGGCCGCCTGCTCGGGCGCATCCACGCGCATGGCGCGCAGGCGCCGTTTCGCGAGCGACCGGCGCTCGACGTGGAACGCTTCGGTCACGAGCCGCGCGCGACGGTGCTCGCCGGGTCCTGGCTGCCGGCGTATCTGCGCGAGGCCTATGCCACGCTCAGCCGCGACCTGCTCGCCGCGATCGAGGCCGCTTTCGCGGGCTTGCGCTGGCGGTCGATCCGGCTGCACGGCGACTGCCACCCCGGCAACCTGCTCTGGACCGACGAAGGCTGCCACTTCGTCGATCTCGACGACGCCGTCAGCGGCCCGGCCGTGCAGGATCTCTGGATGCTGCTGTCCGGCGAGCGCGACGAGCGTCAGCTGCAGCTCGCCGAACTGATCGAGGGCTATCGCGAGTTCCACGACTTCGATGCGCGCGAGCTGGCGCTGATCGAGCCGCTGCGCGCGCTGCGCCAGCTGCACTACGCCGCCTGGATCGCCCGGCGCTGGGACGATCCGGCCTTCCCGGCGGCCTTTCCGTGGTTCGCCGGCCCGCGCTACTGGGAGGAGCACGTGCTGGCGCTGCGCGAGTGTCTCGCCGCGCTCGGCGAGCCGCCCTTGTCGCTGTGGGACTAGTCGTCGGCGACCGTTCCGGCTTTCCGGCTGTTGCCGATGTCGCGACCGAGTTCGCCGATCACCTCGGTCGCCGCGGTCAGGATGTGATCCGAGCCGTAGCCGGCCGAGCGCAGCTCGCGGAAGAAGGTCCGCCCGAGCACGCGCGCCATGCGTCCGGCGTCGGCGCCGAGGCTGCCGGCGTCCATCTCCGGATGCTCGCGCAGTTCCTCGGCCATCGCCCGGTGCGCGAAGCGCGAGCGCAGCAGGCCCTGGATGCGGGCGAGCTCCAGCGCCAGGCCGAGCAGCAGGCCGGCGATGCAGGCGAGCGCCAGGTCGTCGTGCGTGAACGGCTGCGGGCGGCTCAGGTTCAGCACGCCGCGCACGCGTCCGGCGACCGGGATCGGGGCACAGATGCAGCTGCCGGTGTGGTGGCGGCTGATGCCGGCGAATTCGGACGCGGCGAGATCCGCCACCAGCAGCGCCCGGCCGCTGGCAGCGACCCGGCCGGCCAGCCCCTCGCCGACCGCCTCGCTGAGCCCCTGGCCGCGCAGTTCCTTCGGCAGCGGTCGCGAGCGCGCGGTCAGGTGCAGGCGCAGCTCGCTGCCGCCGTCCTTGAACAGCATGATCGAGCAGGCCTCGGCGCCGAACATCGAGGCGGTGTCGGCGGCGATCTGCGTCAGGTCACCCTCGACCTGCCGGCGGCGGCTGACGTAGGCGATCAGGGCCTGCAGGCGCTGCAGCAGCTCGGCGTGGGCATGGGCGGGCAGCGGCGTTTCGGGGGGGCGGTTCATCGGCACGGACCTCCGTGGGGATCGTCGTGAAAGCGGCTCGATGGCGTTGGATGGTAGAGTGTCGGCCCGCATCGCGCCGATGCGGCTGCAGCCGTAGCGGCCCCTGCATCGTCCACCCCGGCTGCGCGGTCCGCCCGGTTTTCTGTCCTGCCCCCGTCCTTTTTCAGATTCTTCAAATCATCCGCCGGCGAAGGACCGGTCGACCGGAGCCTGCATGAATTTCGTCCTCGCCTGGTTCAGGCGCGTGTTCAGCGATGCTCAGGCCGTGTCGCTGATCATCGTCATCGTCACGCTGGTCGCGATCGTGCTGTTGCTCGGGCGGATGCTGGCACCGGTGCTCGCCGGCATCGTCATCGCATACCTGCTCGAAGGCCTGGTCGCCAAGCTCGAACGCGCCGGGCTGCAGCGCTGGCCGGCGGTGCTGATCGTGTTCTTCGGCTTCATGGGGCTCGTGGTGTTCGCGCTGACCGGGCCGCTGCCGCTGCTCTCGGAGCAGGCCACGCAGCTCGCGCGCCAGCTGCCGGACATGCTGCTGAAGGCGCAGAAGTACCTGCTGAGCCTGCCCGAGCAGTACCCGCGCGTGGTCAGCGAGCAGCAGATCGCCGATGCGATCGCGATGGTCAAGCGCGAGATCGCCGGCGTCGGCCAGAACCTGCTGACCTGGTCGCTGGCCTCGGTGCTCAGCGTCATCACCGTCATCGTCTACCTGATCCTGGTGCCGGTGCTGGTGTTCTTCTTCCTGAAGGACAAGGTGCCGATCGTGCGCTGGTGCCGGCAGTTCCTGCCGGCCGACACCCGCCTCGCCGGCCGGGTCTGGGACGATGTCGACCGCCAGATCGGCAACTACGTGCGCGGCAAGGTCTGGGAGGTGCTGGTCAACTGGGTGATCTGCTACCTGGTGTTCGCCTGGCTCGGCCTGCAGTACGCGATGCTGCTCGGCTTCATGGTCGGGCTGTCGGTGATCGTGCCCTACATCGGCGCGGCGGTCGTGACCGTGCCGGTGGCGCTGGTCGGGCTGTTCCAGTGGGGCTGGGGGCCGGACTTCATGTGGCTGATCGGGGCCTACGCGATCCTGATGGTGCTCGACGGCAACGTGCTGGTGCCGTGGCTGTTCAGCGAGGTCGTCGACCTGCACCCGGTGGCGATCATCGTCGCGGTGCTGACCTTCGGCGGCCTGTGGGGGTTCTGGGGCGTGTTCTTCGCGATCCCGCTGGCGACCGTCGTGCAGGCGGTGCTGAAGATCTGGCCGAAGGCGGTTGTCGTGGCCGTGCCCGGGCACGGCGGAGTGAGCTGATTCCGATGGACGTGCTGATCTGGAGCGTCGACCCCGAGATTGTCCGGTTCGGTGGCTTCACGCTGCGCTGGTATGGCGTGCTGTTCGCGACGGCCTTCCTGGCCGGTTACGAGATCATGCGCCGCATCTATCACGCCGAGGGCAAGCCCGAGGACGAACTCGACACGCTGCTGATCTACATGATGCTCGGCACCGTGCTCGGCGCCCGGCTCGGGCACGTGCTGTTCTACGACCCGGCCTATTACCTCGCGCATCCGCTGCGCATCCTCGCGGTCTGGGAGGGCGGGCTCGCGAGCCACGGCGGCGCGATCGGCATCTTCCTGGCGCTCTGGCTGTACACGCGCCGGCGGCCCGACCAGCCGTATCTGTGGCTGCTCGATCGCCTGAGCATCCCGACCGCGTTCGGCGGTGCCTGCATCCGCACCGGCAACCTGTTCAACTCCGAGATCCTCGGCAACCCGAGCGAGCTGCCGTGGGCCGTGGTGTTCGCGCGCGTCGACGTGATCCCGCGCCACCCGGTGCAGGTCTACGAGGCGCTCGCGTATCTCGTGATCTTCCTCGGGCTGTATGCGCTGTACCGGCGCACGCGCCGCGCCACGCCCGAGGGCCGGCTGCTCGGCAGCTTCCTGGTCGGGGTGTTCGGCGTGCGCTTCCTGCTCGAATTCCTGAAGACGCCGCAGGCCGCCTACGAGAGCGGCTTCGCGATCACGGTCGGACAGTGGCTGAGCCTGCCGCTGATCGCGGTCGGCGTCTGGCTGCTGCTGCGTTCGCGGCGGGCAGCGGCGGCCTGAGCCGCCGCTGCCGCGTCCGCGCGCGGCTTTCAGAGCGACTCGGACGCGAAATCCGCGAGCCGCGAGCGCTCGCCGCGCAGCAGCGTCACGTGGCCGCCGTGCGCCCAGCCCTTGAAGCGGTCGACGACGTAGGTCAGGCCCGAGGTGGTCTCGGTCAGGTAGGGCGTGTCGATCTGCGCGATGTTGCCGAGGCAGACGACCTTGGTGCCGGGGCCGGCGCGCGTGATCAGCGTCTTCATCTGCTTCGAGGTCAGGTTCTGCGCCTCGTCGATGATCAGGTACTTCTGCTGGAAGGTGCGCCCGCGCATGAAGTTCAGCGAGCGGATCTTGATGCGCGAGGACAGCAGGTCGGCGGTCGCCTGCCGGCCCCATTCACTGCCACCGGGCGCATCGCGGGTCGCGGCCAGCACTTCGAGGTTGTCCATCAGCGCGCCCATCCACGGCGTCATCTTTTCCTCCTCGGTGCCGGGCAGGAAGCCGATGTCCTCGCCGACCGGCACCGTCACGCGCGTCATGATGATCTCGCGGAAGCGGTTCTGGTCGAGCGTCTGCGCGAGGCCCGCGGCGAGCGCCAGCAGCGTCTTGCCGGTGCCGGCGGCGCCGAGCAGCGTCACGAAGTCGATCTCGGGGTCCATCAGCAGGTTCAGCGCGAAGTTCTGCTCGCGGTTGCGCGCCGTCACGCCCCAGACCGCATGGTTGGCGGTCGTGAAGTCGCGCGTCAGCTCGATGATCGCGCCCTGCGCATCGAGGCGGCGCACGAGGAAGCTCGGCTGCAGCTCGCCCGGCAGGTACAGCAGCTGGTTCGCGTGCCACTCGTCGAGTTCCGGCCCCTGCACGCGGTAGAACGTGCGCCCGGCCTCCTTCCACGAGTCCATCGCCTTGCTGTGCGTGTCCCAGAAATCCGCCGGCAGCTCGCGGCTGCCGGAGTACAGCAGGTCGATGTCATCGAGCGCCTGGTCGTTGCGGTAGTCCTCGCTGTGGATGCCGAGGATCGTCGCCTTGATGCGCAGGTTGATGTCCTTGGACACCAGCGTCACCGGCCGGCTCGGATGCTCGTGCGACAGCGCGATCGCGAAGCTCAGGATGTCGTTGTCCGGCACGTTGCCGGGCAGCGTCGCCGGCAGGTGCTGGCCGGTCGGGCGGGTCTGGAAGTACAGCTGGCCGCTCGGCGCGCAGGTGCGCCCGAGGTTGACCGGCGAGGGCAGGGACAGGCCGCGGTCGATCTCCTCGCGGTTGGCCCCGGCGATCAGCTCGTCGAGGAAGCGGCTGACCTGCCGCACGTTGTGCGCAACCTCGGACATGCCCTTCTTGGCGCGGTCGAGTTCTTCGAGCACCACCATCGGCAGGTGGATGTCGTGCTCCTTGAAGCGGAACAGCGCGGTCGGGTCGTGCATCAGGACGTTGGTGTCGAGCACGAACAGACGCTTCGAGGACTCGGCTTTCTTCGATCTGGCCATGACGGACCCCGGGCGGTGATGGTTGCCCCGACTGTATCCGCCGCCGCCGCGGCGCGCGAGCCGGGACCGCGGGGCGGGCCGGATCAGCGCGGCGCCGGGGCAGGG
>NZ_DAOLKE010000106.1:0-10605 GCF_035331805.1 Plasticicumulans sp.
TTACTCCTTGACCTCGACCTTGGCGCCGGCCTTGAGCTTTTCCAGATAGTCGTTGACCAGCTTGCCCTGCAGCATCTGCGTCAGCTGCGGGCGCAGTTCGTCGAGCGGCGGCGGGGTCTGGTCGCGCACGTCTTCGAGCTGGATCACGTGCCAGCCGAACTGGGTCTTGACCGGGGTCTCGGTGTACTTGCCCTTGTCGAGGCCGACCACGGCCTGCGAGAACGGCTCGACCATCATGTCCGGCGTGAACCAGCCGAGATCGCCGCCCTGGTCCTTGGAGCCGTCCGAGGAATTGGCCTTGGCCAGGTCCTCGAACTTCGCGCCCTTCTTCAGCTCGGCGACCATCTGCTTCGCCTTGTCCTCGCTGTCGACGAGGATGTGGCGCGCCTTGTATTCCTTGGTCTTCATGTTCGCGACCGCCTTGTCGTACTCGGCCTTGATGTCGGCCTCGGACGGCTGGGCGGTCTTCAGGTATTTGCGCACGACCGCGGTCGCCAGCATGTTGCGGCGCAGGAGATCGAGCTGGGCCGCGACCTCCGGATCCTCGGCGGTCTTGTCCTTCACGGCCTGCTGCACCAGCAGCTCCTGCATGACCAGCTCATCGACGATCTGCGCGCGGCTGCCGTCGGGATCGAGCGGCATGCCCTGCGCGGCCATCTGCCGGGCGCGCTGCTGCTGGTAGGTCAGGAAGGTGCTCTTCGCGATCGGCTCGCCGTTGACGACGGCGACCGGATCGGGCAGCGGCTTCGGCGCCGGGGTGGCGGCCGGTGCCGCCGGCGGTGCGACCGGAGCAGGGGCCGGCTGCTGGGCCGTGGCGTTGCCGGCGACGGCGAGCGCGAGGGCCAGGGCGAGCAGGGCGGGGGCGTGGCGGACGGTGGTCGTCATGTTGTCAGTGGGGTCCTGTCCGATCGGAAGCATCTGGAAAAGTCCGGAAAGAAACAGACGGCCGGATCACGGCTCGTCCGGGGTGCGGGCATCGATGCCCAGGGCGTGGATGTCGGTCTGCATCAGCGCGCCGAGCGCGGCATAGACCGCGCGATGGCGTTTGACGGCATTCAGACCGGCGAAGGCGGGGCTGACGATGCGCACGCGGAAGTGCCCGCCTTCCCGCGCACCGGCGTGGCCGGCGTGCTGGGCGCTGTCGTCGAAGATGGCGAAGTCGCTGACCGGATCAAAGGCCGCACGCAGGCAGGCCTCGATGCGCTGCATGCGCCCGGCGCTCATGCCGGCAGCACCTTGCGGAACGGATGGATCTCGACGCCCGCGTAGACGCCGGCCGCGACGTAGGGGTCGGCATCGGCCCAGGCGCGCGCGGCTTCGAGCGATTCGAACTCGGCGACCACGAGGCTGCCGACGAAGCCGGCCGGACCGGGGTCGTGGCTGTCGATCGCCGGCAGCGGACCGGCGAGCAGCAGCCGGCCTTCGGCCTGCAGCGCGTGCAGGCGTTCGAGGTGGGCCGGACGCGCGGCGAGGCGTGCCTCCAGCGTGCCGGGATGGTCCCGGCCGATCAGGGCGTAGAACATGCGGGATCACTCCTTTCGGGCGACGGAATCGCGACCTTCGGGCAGGTGGCGCATCAGCCACCAGCCCTGCGCGAACACGAACAGCACGGTCAGTCCGAGCAGGCCGAACAGCTTGAAGTTGACCCAGGTGTCGCGGTCGAAGTGGAACGCGACGACGAGGTTCAGCGCGCCGCAGACGGCGAAGAACGTCACCCAGGCGAGATTGAGCTGACGCCACTGGCGCTCGGGCAGTTCGATCTGGGCGCCGAGCGCGCGGCGCACCATCGGCTTGCGATCCCCGACGAAGGTGCTGCCGAGGAACACCACGGCGAACAGCCAGTTGACGGCGGTCGGCTTCCAGAGCACGAAGATGTCGTCGTGCAGCCAGAGCGTCGCGCCGCCGAGCACGACCATCAGCCCGGCCGTGACCAGCGCCATCTTCTCGACCCGGTGCTCGCGCCACCAGGTGTACGCGACCACCGCGAGGCTGGCGGCGATGGCGGCGGCGGTCGCGGTGTAGATGTCGGCGAGCTTGTAGGCGACGAAGAACGCAACGACCGGCAGGAAATCGAGGAACAGCTTCATCGGGGCGGCGGAAGGGGTGCGACGGGCCGGGAACGGCGGGCGGCCAGTCTATACCGAATCGCCGCCGCCACCGTCAGCGTGCCCGTGCGGGTTAAGCCGGCGTTCAGCCGGCGGCCGGCGGTGCCGTGCCGAGCCGCCCGGGCAGCTCGCCGGCGCTCAGCGGCTGGCCGAACAGCCAGCCCTGCGCGAGCGGGCAGCCGTGATCGCGCAGCAGCACGGCCTCGGCCTCGGTCTCGACGCCCTCGGCGACCAGCTCCAGCCCGAGTGCGCGCGCGAGCGCGACGAAGGCCTCGACGATGGCCGGGTCGATGCGCTCGCCGCCGGCGTCGAGATAGACGCTGCGGTGCAGCTTCAGCACCGCCAGCGGCAGCGTGCGCAGCTGCACGAGACTCGCGCGCCCGGTGCCGAAGTCATCGAGCACGAGCCGCAGGCCCGCCGCGTGCAGTGCCGCCCACAGCTGCGGCGACGGCGCGCCCTGCTCGGTCAGCGTCGTCTCGGTGAACTCGAAGGACAGCCACGAACCGGCGATCTCGGCGAGCAGGCCCGGCAGCCGCTCGCCGTCGCGCAGCAGCGCCCCCGAGAGGTTCACGGCCATCGGCAGTGCGCCGGCCGGCGTGCCGGCCCAGGCGTGGTGCTGCGCGGCGGCGCTGCGCAGCACCCAGCGGTCGATGTCGCCGAGCAGCTTCACGTCGGCGACCGAGACGAGGAACTCCGCCGGCGCCAGCAGGCCGCGCTGCCCGTGGCGCCAGCGCAGCAGCGCCTCGCAGCCGACGATGCTGCGATCGGCCAGGCGCACCAGCGGCAGGAAGTGCAGCTCCAGCCCGCTGCCGCCGAGTGCCGCGCGCAGCTCGTGTTCGAGCGCCATGCGCTCGATCCACAGCGCGTTCATCTGCGGATCGTGGAAGCGGTGCGTGTGCCGGCCGGCGTGCTTGGCCTGATACATCGCGGCATCGGCGCTGGCGAGCAGGACCTCGGCTTCCGTGCCGTCCTGCGGACAGATGGCGATGCCGATCGACACGCCGGTGTCGATCGTCTGGCCGTCGATCGACACCGGGCCGGTGAGCGCATCGTGGATGCGCTCGGCCAGTTCGCTGAGCCGGCGGCCGTCGCCGACATCCTCGGCGAGCAGCACGAACTCGTCGCCGCCGTAGCGCGCCAGCGTGTCGCTGCCGCGGATGCAGCCGGAGATGCGCGTGCCGATCTCTTGCAGCAGCTTGTCGCCGGTCTCGTGGCCCCAGGTGTCGTTGACGTTCTTGAAGCGGTCGACATCGAGGAACAGCACCGCGCAGCGCGTGTTGTCCCGCCGGCTGCGCAGCAGCGCCCGCGCCAGCCGGTCGCTGAACAGGCTGCGGTTCGGCAGCCCGGTCAGCGAGTCGAAGTAGGCGATCTCGTGCATGCGCCGCTCGGCGGCCTTCAGCTCGGTGATGTCGCTGAAGATGCCGACGTAATGCGTGACGTGGCCGGCATCGTCCTGCACGACGTGGATGTGCAGCAGCTCCGGGTACACCTCGCCGCTGCGCCGGCGGTTCCAGAGCTCGCCGTGCCACTCGCCGTGCGCCTGCAGCTCGCGCCACATCTGCCGGTAGAAGTCCTGGCCGTGACGGCCGGAGGCGATCAGCGTCGGGCGCTGGCCGATGGCGTCCTCGCTGCGGTAGCCGGTGATCGCCGTGAACGCCGGGTTGACCGCCACGAGGTGCAGGTGCGCGTCGGTGATCATGATGCCTTCGCTGGTGTTCTCGAACACCGCCAGCGCCAGACGCGCGCGCTCGGCCGCCTGCACGCGCTCGGTCACGTCGTTCTGCACGCCGATGAAGTGCGTGCAGACGCCGTCCTCGTCGCGCATCGGCGAGATGTTCAGCTCGTTCCAGAACGGCTCGCCGTCCTTGCGGTAGTTGCGCAGCAGCACGCTGATCTGGCGCTGGTCGGCGAGCGCGCGCGCGATCTCGGTGATGATGCCGCGATCGGTCTCGCGCCCCTGCAGGAAGCGGCAGTTGCGGCCCATGACCTCTTCGGCCGAGTAGCCGGTGATGCGCGTGAAGCCGGCGTTGACGTAGCTGATCGGGCGGTCGGGTGCACGCGCATCACAGATGACGATGCCGTTGTCGGCCGCCGCCAGCGCCCGCGACTGCAGCGCCATCTGCCGCACCTGCTCGCGGATGCGTTCCTCGGCGCGGCGGATGTCGGTGTTGTCCCAGAACACCAGCACCGCGCCGCGGATGCGGCCCTGCGCGTCGCGGTAGGGGCGGGCGCGCAGCAGGTGATCGCGATCGCCGGCGAACTGGTGCGTCATCTCGTTGCCGGCATCGATGACGCGCTCGACCACCTCGCGCAGGCCCGAGAAGTCGAGGTTCGCGCGCAGTGCGTGCAACGGCCCGACCGAGTCATCCGGGTCGAGGCCGAACAGCCGGTCGGCGGCGGGGTTGGCGAACATCAGCCGCAGGCGCGCATCGACGACCAGCACCGGGCAGGGCAGCGTGTTCTTGAGGTTTTCGAGATCGGCGTTGGCCGCCATCAGCTGGGCGCTGCGGCTCTGCAGCTCCTCGTTGACGGTGATCAGCTCCTCGTTGGTCGACTGCAGCTCCTCGTTGGCGGTCTCCAGTTCCTCGTTGGTCGACTGCAGTTCCTCGTTGGCCGAGAGCATCTCCTCGTTGAGCGACTGCAGCTCCTCGTTCGAGGTTTCGAGCTCCTCGATGACGGTCTGCAGGTGCTCGCGCGAGGCGGCCAGCTCCTGTTCGAGTTCGAGCGTGCGCTGCATCTGCTCGGACTCGGCGCCGGCCCGGCCGGTCTCGATCTCGGCGCGCGGATGCTCGAAGCAGACCAGGAACAGCGGGTCCTCGGGGAAGTCGCCGGCCAGCGGATGCACGGCCAGACGCACGGCCGGGCCGCCGTCCATCGTGATGCGGCGGCTGGTGGTCAGCGCGTTGCTGCTGCGGCACTTCAGGATCAGGCCGCGCAGGTCGACGTGCAGCTCGCGCCGGATCAGCGTCGTGATCGACAGGTTGGCCTTGCCTTCGGCAAGACGGATGTACGGCGACACGTCGCCGAGCGTGTAGCGCACCTCCATGGCCTCGTCGACGACGATGCCGGCCGGCGCGTAGGCGGCGAGCGCGACCAGCCGCACGCGCTCTTCGAGCGTCATGCCGGCGCGTGCCGGCGGGCGTGTGGCGCGGTCGTTCTCGCGCACCGGCACGCGCGGCATCTGCAGGCTGCGGGCGCGGGCGGCGTCGCGGCGGCGGAACAGCTTGACCTTGCCGGCCGAGGGCGCGAACAGATCGGCGGTATGCGGGTTCTCGGACTTGCCGAGCAGCAGCCAGCCGCCGGGGCGCAGCGCGTAGTGGAACATGTCGAGCACGCGCTCCTGCAGCGGGCTCTTGAAGTAGATCAGCAGGTTGCGGCAGCTGATCAGGTCGAGACGCAGGAACGGCGGGTCCTGCGCGAGGTCGTGGCGCGCGAAGATCACCAGATCGCGCAGCAGCTTGCCGACCTGGTAGCTCTCGCCGGCGGTCGTGAAGTAGCGCTCCAGCAGCGGCGGCGGCACGACGCTCGCGACGCTGTGGTGGTAGACGCCGCGGCGCGCGATCGCGAGCGCATTGGTGTCGAGGTCGGTCGCGAAGATGTGCACCTTGCGCTCGCCGAGGCGCGTGCCGAGGGCCTCGGCGAGCAGGATGGCGATCGTGTACGCCTCCTCGCCGGTCGCGCAGCCCGGCACCCAGACGCGCAGGTCATCGTCGGGGGACTTCTCGGCGACCATCTCGCGCAGCACGCCGGCCAGCGCCTCGAAGGCCGGCACATCGCGGAAGAACGCCGTCACCGAGATCAGGATGTCCTGATACAGCCGCTCGATCTCGCCCGACTGGGTGGCAAGCAGCATCTCGTAGTCTTCGAGCGTCGCCGTGTGCGTCGCGAGCATGCGTCGCGCCACGCGCCGGCGCAGCGTGTTCGGCTTGTAGTTCAGGAAATCGGTGCCGGTGTGGCGCTGCACCAGCCTGAGCATGCGCTCGAACACCGAGGCCGGCACGTGCGGCGAGCCGACCGGCAGACCACCCTGGACGCCGAGCTGCGCCAGGCGCATCAGCTCCTCGGCGATGCGCTCGGGCGGCAGCACCAGATCGACGCAGCCGGTGGCGATCGCCGCCGCCGGCATGCCCGAGTACTTGGCGCTGGCATCGTCCTGCGCGAACGTGAAGCCGCCGGCGGCCTTGACCGCGCGCACGCCCTCGGCGCCGCCGGTGCCGGTGCCGGAGAGGATCACGGCGATGGCGTTCTCGCCCTGGTCCTCGGCGAGCGCGTGCAGGAAGTGATCGGCCGAGGGCTTGGGCACGCCCGGGTCGCTCGCCTCGGTCAGCACCAGCCGGCCGTCATGGATCGAGACGTTCGTGCGCGGCGGCGTCACGTAGACGGTATCGGCGACGATCTCCTGCCCGTCGCTGACATCGACGACGCGCAGCGCGCATTCGCGCTGCAGCAGCTGCACCAGCAGGCTCGGGTGCGACGGTGACAGGTGCTGCACGACCACATACGCCAGCCGCCCGGTCGCCGGCAGCGGCCGCAGCAGCCCGCCGAGGGCTTCGAGCCCGCCGGCCGAGGCCGCGATGCCGACGATCAGCGGCGGACGCGGCCCGGAATCGGCGCCGTCTTCGGTCTCGTCCCGTTCGGCGTCCCGTTCCACGTGCGCAGCCGGATCATCGGCCCCGGCCTTCGGGTCGTCTTCGGATTCCTGCATGGCTGAATTCCGGTTGTTCTTCGCTGGATTCCGGGCGCTGACGGGCTGCTGACAGAAACCCTGCGGCCGGTCATTTGACCGCCCGCGCGTGGCGGTGGCAAGGTGCGCGCCGCTTCTTACAGGGTCGGTCCGTCCATGGGCGAGCGCATCGAGATACATCCGGTCAATCCGCAGCCGCGCCTGATCCGGCGGGCGGTCGAGGTGTTGCGCGAGGGCGGCGTCATCGCCTACCCGACCGATTCCTGCTATGCGCTCGGCTGTCGCATCGGTGACAAGGATGCGCAGACCCGCATCCAGCGTATCCGCCAGATCGATGATCGTCGTCATAATTTCACGCTGATCTGCCGGGACCTGTCGGAGCTGAGCCTGTACGCGCGCGTCGACAACGCCCAGTTCCGGCTGCTGAAGGCGCTGACGCCGGGGCCGTTCACGTTCATCCTGCGCGCCACGCACGAGGTGCCGCGGCGCCTGCAGAACGAGAAGCGCAAGACCATCGGCCTGCGCGTGCCGCAGCACGTGATCGTCGCGGCGCTGCTCGCCGAACTCGGCGAACCGATCATGAGCGCGACGCTGATCCCGCCCGGCGAGGACCGCGCGGTCAGCGATCCCGAGGACATCGAGACCGGCCTCGGGCGCGAGCTCGACCTGATCGTCGATGGCGGCAACTGCGGCATCGAACCGACGACGGTGCTCGATCTGGTCGAGGGCCTGCCGCCGGTGCTGATCCGTCAGGGCCGCGGCGACGCCAGCGCCTTCCTCGCCGAAGCCTGAAGCGGCTGCGCGGGACGGCATCTGCTGCAGCGCAACGCCGTTGTCAGCGTCCGGCCTGCGCCCCGTATACTCGACCCATGCCCGAACTCAACGACATCCAGCGCCTGGCCATCATGGCCCTGCCGATCCTGTTCGCGATCACCCTGCACGAGGTCGCCCACGGCTGGGCAGCGCTCAGGCTCGGCGACACCACCGCCTGGCAGCAGGGCCGGCTGACGCTGAACCCGCTCGCGCACATCGATCCGATCGGCACCATCATCGTGCCGCTGGTGCTGTACTTCACGGCCGGATTCATCTTCGGCTGGGCCAAGCCCGTGCCGGTCAGCATGCACCGGCTGCCGAATCCGCGCCGCGACATGGCCTTCGTGGCGCTGGCCGGGCCGCTGGCGAACTTCGTGATGGCCACCGGCTGGGCGCTGGTCATGGCGCTCGGCGCATGGCTTTCGCACGTGCTGCCGGAACTCGGCCAGCCGCTGTTCTTCATGGGCTCGGCCGGCATCGGCGTCAACGTCGTGCTCGCGGTGCTGAACCTCGTGCCGCTGCCGCCGCTCGACGGCTCGCGCGTGCTCGCCGCCGTGCTGCCGGCGCGCGTCGGCGTGCAGCTCTACCGCTTCGAACAGGCCGGCCTGATCCTGCTGGTGGTGCTGATGGCCACCGGCGTGCTCGGGCGCGTCATCGGCCCGATCGTCGAGGCCGTGCAGCAGTTCTATCTCTGGATCGTCGTGAGCCTGCTCGGCTGATCCCTGCCGCCTGCCGCCGCTGCAGCCGTTCACCGCCGGATGCCCGCTCCGGACCCGGCCTTGCTCCCTTCACAGGGCCGGGGCCGGCGAGAGGGGGATGAGAAAACCCTGCAGTCCTGCCGGTCACGGCGGAACGCCCGGACTTTTT
The DNA here is from genome assembly GCF_035331805.1 of Plasticicumulans sp. Lineage (NCBI taxonomy): Bacteria > Pseudomonadati > Pseudomonadota > Gammaproteobacteria > Candidatus Competibacteraceae > Plasticicumulans > Plasticicumulans sp. Next base: position 8,470 of record NZ_DAOLKE010000106.1, read on the forward strand.
CAGCCCCTTCCCCCTTGCGGGGGAGGGGTTGGGGAGAGGGGGATGAACCCCGCATTCATGCGTGATCGGCATCCCGTGTGATCGGCCTGACCGGCCTGACCCGAAATCCCGCGCCGCTGCCTTGTCCGCGGCCGCAGCCCTGGACCGCCTCCCGATGAGCAAGACCCGCATCCTGACCGGCATCACCACCACCGGCACCCCGCACCTCGGCAACTTCGCCGGGGCGATCGGCCCGGCGATCGAGGCCACGCGCCGCAATCCCGAGGCCGAATTCTTCTTCTTCCTCGCCGACTACCACGCGCTGATCAAGTGTCAGGAGCCCGAGCGCGTGCAGCGCTCGCGCCTCGAAGTCGCCGCCACCTGGCTCGCGCTCGGCCTCGATCCCGAGCGCGTCTGCTTCTACCGCCAGTCCGACATCCCCGAGATTCCCGAACTGACCTGGCTGCTGACCTGCGTCACCGCCAAGGGCCTGATGAACCGCGCCCACGCCTACAAGGCCGCGGTGCAGGAGAACCTCGATTCCGGCGACGCCGACCCCGACAAGGGCGTCACGATGGGGCTGTTCAGCTACCCGATCCTGATGGCCGCCGACATCCTGATGTTCAACGCCCGCAAGGTGCCGGTCGGCAAGGACCAGACCCAGCACCTGGAGATGGCGCGCGACATCGCCCAGCGCTTCAACCACATCTACGGCGAGCACTTCGTGCTGCCCGAGGCCGTGGTCGAGGAGGATGCCGCCGTGCTCGCCGGGCTCGACGGCCGCAAGATGAGCAAGTCCTACAACAACACCATCCCGCTGTTCGTGAGCGCGAAGGAGCTGCGCAAGCTGGTCATGCGCATCGTCACCAACTCGCAGCTGCCCGGCGAACCCAAGGACCCGGACGGCTCGACGCTGTTCCAGATCTATCAGGCCTTCGCGAGCGCCGACGAAACCGCGGCCATCCGCGTGCGCTACGCCGAAGGCATCGCCTGGGGCGAGATGAAGCAGGTGCTGTTCGAGAAGCTCGACTCCGTGCTCGCCGGCCCGCGCGAGCACTACGCGGCGCTGATCAGCGACCCGGCGGCGCTCGAACGCATCCTGCTCGCCGGTGCCGACAAGGCCCGCGCCATCGCCAGCCCCTTCCTCGCCGGACTTCGCGCCGCCACCGGCCTGCGCAAGCTCGGCTGAACCCTTGACCCGGCCGGGCGGCGCATGACGGAAGGACTCTCCGGCACCGCCGGCGACGCCACGGATGCGCCCGGCCCGGCTGCGGCTGCGCGCATCCGCGGCGTCGCGCTCGAACGCCTGCCCGAAGACCTCTACATCCCGCCCGATGCGCTCGAAGTCCTGCTCGATGCCTTCGAAGGCCCGCTCGACCTGCTGCTGTACCTGATCCGCCGCCAGAACCTCGACCTGCTCGACATCCCGGTCGCCGAGATCACCCGCCAGTACCTCGCCTACCTCGAACTGCTGCACGAACTGCGCTTCGAACTCGCCGCCGAATATCTGGCGATGGCCGCATGGCTCGCCGAGATCAAATCCCGTTTGCTGCTGCCGCGCCCGCCACGCAGCGACGAGGACAGCGAACCCGAAGACCCGCGCGCCGAACTCGTGCGCCGCCTGCAGGAATACGAACGCTACCGGCGCGCTGCCGAGGACCTCGACGCGCTGCCGCGCCTGGAGCGCGATGTCTTCGCCGCGAGTGCTGCGCTGCCGCGCCACGAGCGCGTGCGCGAACCGCCGCACGTCGAACTCGGCGAACTGCTCGGCGCCCTGCGCGAGGTGCTCGCCCGCGCCGAACTGCACGCCAGCCACCGCGTCGGCCGCGAACCGCTGTCGATCCGCGCGCGCATGAGCGAAATCCTCGTGCGCGTCGATGCCGTGCAGTTCACGCGCTTCACCGAACTGTTCCACGCCGGGGAAGGCCGCCTCGGCGTGGTCGTCACCTTCATCGCCGTGCTCGAACTCGTGCGCGAGGCGCTGCTGGAGCTGGTGCAGAGCGAAGCGTTTGCACCGATCCACGTGCGCCGGCGGGCCTGAGCCCCGCAACCCCGACCCGGCGCCGCTGCACCGGGGATGGACGCATCCCCGGTCATATCGAGCGCATCCCCAGTTGTACCGGGCGCATCCCCAGTCATCCCGAGCGCATCCCCAGT
>NZ_DAOLKE010000107.1:0-10595 GCF_035331805.1 Plasticicumulans sp.
ACCGGGGATGATCGCACTTCACGGCGGTCACCGGCTCATGCGCTGGCGTTACCGTTCTCGCCCAGCCTCGGGAACAGCGGACTGGCGGCGCGCGGCAAGTGGATTGCGCGGCCCCCACCTGCGGCGCAATGTGGAGCAGCTTGCGAAGGAGAAGGCTCTGAAGGCTCCAAAAAGCTGTTTCGCCGCGTGATCGGCGGAATTGATGTTGCCGAGCAATGGCAACAGGAACGGAACGAAGCACTCGGCGGGCTTATTCTTCAGGATGGTCTTGCACCGAGCTTCGAGCGCCGCCATCAAGCTCTAACTCCAGCCCGAGCCCGTGCACGTGTCTGAGCACGGGCTTGCAGTGCCGCCTGAACCTGTATGTAGAGTTGAGCATTGGCCTGCTCCCGATCCGCCAACACCACGGCAACGGCATAGGGCTCTTGCTCATCGCGCCCATCGGACCAAGGACTGTCTTGTCGGGTCACCACGACAAACACCTTGTGACCGTTGGCCAGCGCCTGCTGGAAGCGCCATCGAGAAACCTGCAACGTGCCGTGCTTGCGAGTGTCGTTGGATAGCCACCGGCCGTTGGTGCGTTCGCCCATGCCTTCTTCCCGATTTCGTCTGTAGGCTTGGGTTACCTCATCCAGGCTGCCAGCCGTCACCAGATGAAACCACAGTTTGGTTCTGCGGTAATCCAGCCGCGTGGTACGTACGGCAGGGCTGTAAGCAAGTGCAACGGTTACCTCTCTCCTGCGGCGACCCCTGCCCCAGAAGTGGTCTGGCAAAGGTAATTCGAAGAATTGATGCTGATCGTTGCAGATACCGATGCGCTCATCGGCCAGCAGGGTTACGGTGTGATCAAGTGAGCGGAAGAGCGCCGTATCGTCCACGCGCCCATATCCGACGAGGCGCAGGAGTTTGTCACGGCCTTCGGCATTATTGCCGGGATTCAACAGCGCTTCGCAGGCGTGTGGCCAGCGGGCATGGGCACCTATCAGAGCGCGCAGCAAATTATGTGAAGCATCGGGCACTTCGGCCAATAGCCGTGCGGCTCGGTGAGCGACTTGGGGCGCGGCGTAACTGGTGCCGATGTCTTCCTTGAAAGCAGGTCCCGAAACAAAGTTTCCATTAAGTGACACCACTCCCAGACCGGCGTGGTCTGTGCCGCCTCCAATGCGCCGCACGGCGATATTACCGGCATGCGCGATCACATCTGGCTTTATGGCGCCGTTGACGGAAGGGCCGCTGCGAGTCAATGGAAACGGCTGCTCTGTCCGTGCCAGTGCATGATCTTCAATCGTGTTGGGACGGCGCTGTGCATTGCGCGTGGCCTCATTCAGGCTCAGGCCACCAACGGTCAGGGCGTTGAGTGATGTGGCGGGATCCAGCAGGCGGGCGTGGTCTTCGAACAGGTAGTCCGGGTAACTCGCGCGTGTATCGGCTGGCAACCGGGATGACAACAAATTGCCCGCTGGTACTACGAACAGAACCCCCAGCTCACGCGTCAGCCGATCCAGCGTGTAGGCAAGCCCGCGCACATGGCGGCCATCGTATACCTTGTTCAGATCGCCATAGCTTAGGTTGAAGACCCGGCAGCGATATTGCCCATGCAGGTCGTGCACGGCTTCCTCGATCGCCTTTTCGACGAACTCGGTTTGGTCTTGTCCGTCGTCTTCGAACACTTTGCCGGAGAACAGGCGAAGCTGCGGGACGAACTGCCCTTGCTGAATAACGCTCTGGACATCGCCATACAACGCAAGCCCGCCGACGAACGTGCCATGCCAGTGGGGAGCGGTGTCATCCGCACTGCGATGCGGTGCGAGGTAGCCCTGCGCATCGCCGACCGCTGAGCCGAGCAGCGAATGTCCACGCGTCAGGCCGGAATCCAGCACGGCAATGGATGGAGCATCTTCAGAGGGGGAGGCGATTGGAGGAAACTGGTTAATGTCAGTGTGAAGCAGTTGTACGGCCACGCCCAAGCGGGGCGGCAGGTCAACGGTGCGCACATCGCGATGGCGCAACATCTGCTCGGCCTGCACACGGTTGCAGCGCACACGGACCATGACGAGCGAGGGTTGCCGGATGTCATCCAGCCACCCAATGCCTTGTGCGTGCAACCAGTCGAGAAAGGCACGCACCATTTCCTGGCGCTTGTCTTGTCGCTCCTGGGGCCATAGTTCGATATCGAGCATGAAGGTTGGCGTGGCTGGAAATCCTTGCTCAAGCAAGGCCGTGCCGGCACGGTCTTTGGGTGTCCAGCGGTCGAAGTCTTCGATGACATAGAACAGTTCTTTGCGTGTAACAACGCCATCACGGGCAAGTGTGGCCAAGCGGCTCTCGAACTCCGTCAAGCCGGCATCAGTGGCGAATGCCAGCACAATGGATGCGTCTTCCTGGCTGATAATCTCCACGCCAGGAATGGTATCGAAGGCGGGCACATTTTTGTCGCCCGCGCGCAGCCGAATCTTGAGCAGTTTGCGGTCGTCGAACCCGCCGACGTCTTCTGTCATTGCACGTTGCCGCGCCTGCGCAAGCCGCCCGGCTAATGCGGCACCATGCGCCTTCGGATCGGCAGGTTGAAATCGCGGACGTTTATCTTGGCGACGATGTCGATCCGACTGATACTCTTCTCGCCCCAACCGCAAGTGTTCATAAGGCATGCTTCCTCCTTCATCCCTTAGCTCTTATGACGGTACTCACGGGCAAGCGCAGTATCGAGGTGGTTTTTTTCCAGAAACCCCCGCCCGGACAGGATCATTTCCTTGACGGAGCGCCGAAGAACCCGTTCGATGTCGGCGTGCGACATGCCCTTGAAAAGGGATGCCACTTGGCCATCGGCGGGTTCGAAGTTACGGCGAACACCGGACAGTTTCAGTGCCAACAGTCTTTTGATCTGCTCCAAATTCGGCATCTCGAAACATACAACCTCATCAAAGCGTCGCCAAACCGCTTTGTCCAGCAAGGTCTCGTAGTTGGTAGTGGCGATCAGTATGCTCTCGCCTCGATAACCATCCATCATCTGCAATACAGCATTTACGGCGCGTTTGAGTTCACCATGATCAGCACTGTCGCCACGATCCTTGCCCAAGGCATCGAATTCGTCGAACAAGGCGACCACGGGATACGTAGCGACGTAATCGAATGCTTTGCGCAAATTGGCGGCTGTCTCCCCCAGAAACGAAGATATGACCGAGTCCAGCCGCACAAGGACGAGTGGCATGGACAGGGAATGCGCGATGACTTCGGCGGCCAGCGTTTTGCCACAACCTGGAGGTCCGCAAAACAAAAGCTTCTGCGCGGGTTGCAGGCCATAGGAGCGGAGTACGTCCGCCCGGTTATGCTCCATCAGAATTTCATCGAGTGCCGACTGCGTAGCATCCGAGAGAATGATATCTTTCTCCTCTCGAATCACGACTCGCTCTTCTAGTAGCGCAAGGCCGTTGTCTTTATTGATTGGCAGATTGGGTAAACTCTGCAGCTTTTTCGCACTGTTCCCAACCGTTGCCTGATCACCGTAAAGCAAACGCTCAAGATCGTTTGCGAGCAAATGATGGTTCTTCTCGCGCTCTTCTTTGATCACTGCCTCGGACGCCGCGCGAAAACCCGAAGCATCGCCTTTTGTTCCCGATTTGATGAGTTGCCGCAGTAGTTTTCCGCTAGCCATACTCCCCCCTTAATTCCTGGCATGCATCAACCACTGCCTGGGCATGCGCACGTATAATAATGTTATTCGATTCATCATTACGCCAATCCCTCTTCGATAGTGAACAGGGTGTGCGCCTCAAGGAAAACGTATATAAAATCATCCAACTGTTCAAAACCTTGAGCAGCCAGTCCTCATCCCACCTAACCCCCAGTGCCTGTGGTCTTGATGCTGAGTCGGCAGGTTTTCTCCTGACGCAGCAAGGCAGCAACACGTCGGATCATCGCTAGAGTGACAGGTGCATGGCCCTTGCGCACGCGGCGAGCGTCTTAGGCGAAGCTCGCATCCAGCGACCCGTGCAACTGGGTTTTCCACTGTCCAGTGCGCGCGCCTCGCCGTGCAGCACCGGTGCTCGTTATCAGGCGGCTCAGATAGCGGTGGGTGAAACCCCTGCTGCTGGCAGATGTCCCGGAGCCCAAGCATGTGTCACCGGATATCTGTGCTGCAATCGGCTGGATCACAAAAAAGACAGAGCCCGCATCTTTCGATGCGGGCTCTGTGTGTTTGGCTGGGGGACTAGGATTCGAACCTAGGTTGACGGAGTCAGAGTCCGTAGTCCTGCCGCTAGACGATCCCCCAAGAAACGTGCCGCGTATCGTACCGATTGCAGTGCGAGACTGCAAGACCGGTACGAATATTGCATCAGCGCTTCGAGAACTGCACCGCGCGACGGGCCTTGCGCAGGCCGATCTTCTTGCGCTCGACGGCACGGGCATCGCGGGTCACGAAGCCGGCCTTGCGCAGCGTCGGACGCAGGGACTCGTCGTAGGCCATCAGCGCACGGGTGATGCCGTGGCGGATCGCGCCGGCCTGGCCGGTCATGCCGCCACCGGCGACGGTGATGTAGAAGTCGAAGCGACCCAGCGCGTCGACGGCTTCGAGCGCCTGGCGCACGACCATGCGCGAAGTCTCGCGACCGAAGTAGATGTCGAGCGGACGGCCGTTGACGACGATGTCGCCCTTGCCGTTGGTGCGCAGGAACACCCGGGCGGTCGAGGTCTTGCGACGGCCGGTGCCGTAGAACTGATTGTCAGCCATGTCCTGAAACCTTGTCTCGGAAGCCGCGGGGCTCAGATGTCGAGGGCCTGCGGCTGCTGGGCCGCGTGCGGGTGGGTCGGGCCGGCGAAGACCTTGAGCTTGCGGAACATCGCACGCCCCAGCGGGTTCTTCGGCAGCATGCCCTTCACGGCGATCTCGAGCACGCGCTGCGGGGCGCGCTCGATCATCTTCTCGAAGGTGAAGGCCTTCATGTTGCCGATGTAGCCGGTGTGCTTGTAGTAGACCTTGTCCTGCGCCTTGTTGCCGGTGACGCGGATCTTCTCGGCGTTGACGACGACGATGTAGTCACCGGTGTCGACGTGCGGCGTGTACTCGGCCTTGTGCTTGCCACGCAGGCGGCGGGCGATCTCGGTCGACAGGCGGCCGAGGGTCTTGTCGGTGGCATCGACGACGAACCAGTCACGCTTGACGTCCGCCGGCTTGGCGCTGAAGGTCTTCATGTTCACTCCGGAAATGAGCCCCGATCCGGATCGCTGCCGCTGCCGGCGTCGACCGCGCTGCTGGTGCGGGACTCGGGAATTCTGTTTCGATCTGATGGAATCTGGATCGGTTCGGTGTCCGGGCACGGCACGAGGGCCTGCGCTCCGGTCGAGGGCGCGCATAGTAATCAGGCCCGGCGCGGGTGACAAGCCTTTTGTCCGGCCGCGCTGCGTGCGCGGAGGGCTGATTTTGCTGTGATTTCAGTCCGGCAGGCGCAGGCGCTCGACGATGCGGCCGTTGGCGAGGTGCTCGTCGACGATCTCGTCGATGTCGTCATGATCGACGTAGGTGTACCAGACCGCCTCCGGGTAGACGACGATGACCGGCCCTTCCTCGCAGCGGTCGAGGCAGCCGGCGTTGTTGATGCGCACCTTGCCGGGGCCGGCGAGGCCGAGCGCCTTGACGCGCGCCTTGGCGTGATCGCGCGCGGCGCTGGCGTTGCAGCGCTGGCAGCTCGGGCGCTCGTCGCCTTCGCGCAGGTTGGTGCAGAAGAACACGTGGTGGCGGTAGTGGCTGGCCATGGGGGGGCTCCGGTGAGCGGCGGGGAGCGCCCGAGTATCGCGCCGGTGCCGGCAGGCGGCCAGCACCGCCGTGCCGGGTTTCCGCCGGTGCGGCACCGGGCTTAGGATGGCCGGACCTTGCGCTGCAACAGGAGCCCGCCGCCATGCCCACCCGTCGCCAGTACTCACCGCTCGACCACCTGTTCGGCACGCTCGATCAGGCCGTGCGCACGGTGTTCGGACCGCCGGCGGTCACGGAACGCCCGAACCCGGCGGCCGGCGAGCAGTCCGGCCCGCTCAGCGAGGCCGAGCGGCGCGAGGCGATGCGGCTGATGCGCGTCAACCATACCGGCGAGATCTGCGCGCAGGCGCTGTATCAGGGGCAGGCGCTGACCGCGCGGCTGCCCGAGGTGCGCGGCCAGATGGAGCGCGCGGCGGCCGAGGAGTACGACCATCTCGACTGGTGCGAGCGGCGCGTGCAGGCGCTCGGCGGGCATACCAGCGTGCTGAATCCGCTGTTCTACGCCGCGTCGTTCACGATCGGCGCGCTGGCCGGACGCGCCGGTGACCGCTGGAGCCTCGGCTTCGTCGCCGAGACCGAGCATCAGGTCGTGCGCCACCTCGACAGCCACCTCGAACGCCTGCCCGCGCAGGACACCGAGAGCCGCGCGATCGTCGGGCAGATGAAGGTCGACGAGCATCGCCACGCCGAGCACGCGCTCGCCGCCGGCGGCGCGAAGCTGCCGCTGCCGGTGCGCCTGGCGATGCGCATGACCGCGAAGGTCATGACCGGCACGACGTACTGGATCTGAAAGCGGGTCTGAAACCGGCCCTGCGCCTCAGGACAGGCCGCGGCGCAGGTTCTTGCCGTAGAAGATCTCGGCCATCTCGCGGCGCAGCAGCGATTCGAGCCGTACCTGCTCGCGCGGCGCGATGTCGTGCTTGTCCTTGTTGAACAGGTAGTTATTCAGATCGAAGTCCTTCAGCATCATCTTCGTGTGGAAGATGTTCTCCTGAAAGACGTTCACGTCGATCATCTGGTAGCGGTCGCGGGTTTCCTGCACCAGGTAGTTCTGGATCGAGTTGATCTTGTGGTCGATGAACAGCTTCCTGCCCTCGACATCGCGCGTGAAGCCGCGCACGCGGTAATCGAGCGTGACGATGTCGGAGTCGAAGCTGTGGATCAGGTAGTTCAGCGCCTTCAGCGGCGAGATGCGTCCGCAGGTCGAGACATCGATGTCGGCGCGGAAGGTGCTGATGCCGTTCTCCGGATGGCTCTCCGGATACGTGTGCACCGTGATGTGGCTCTTGTCGAGGTGCGCGGCGACCGTGTCCGGCATCGGACCGGGACGCGTCGAGTTCGACAGCTGGCCGGCGGCGATCGGCTCCTCGGAGATCAGGATCGTGACGCTCGCGCCCTGCGGCTGATAGTCCTGACGCGCGATGTTCAGGATGTTGGCGCCGATGATGTTGGCGACGTTGCTGAGGATGTCGGTCAGGCGTGCGGCGCTGTACATCTCGTCGATGTAGCCGAGATACGCCATCTGCTCCTCGGCCGTCTCGGTGTAGCAGACGTCGTAGATGTTGAACGTCAGCGTCTTGGTGAGGTTGTTGAACCCCATCAGCTTCAGTCGGGGCAGTGGCTTCGGTTTCACCGCGGCTTTTCCTCCGTTGCCGGCCATGTCGGGCCGGGCTGGCTTAAAAAAGGCGCGAGTATACCGAATGCCGATGACAAGTCATCGGCGGCAAAGGCATTTTGGCACCGGCACAACGCCGGCGATCCGGGGCTTCAGACGGCGATGATCTCGTAGCTGTGCGTCACTTCGGCGACCTGACCGAGCATGATCGAGGCTGAGCAGTACTTTTCGGCCGACAGGTCGACGGCGCGGCGCACGTGGTTCTCGGACAGGCCGCGGCCGCTGACGACGAAGTGCATGCGGATCTTCGTGAACACCTTCGGGTCGGTTTCGGCGCGCTCGGCGTCGAGCTCGACGCGGCAGTCGGTCACGTCCTGACGCGACTTCTTCAGGATCAGCATCACGTCGATCGCCGAGCAGCCGCCGGTGCCGATCAGCAGCATCTCCATCGGCCGCACGCCGAGGTTGTGGCCGCCGGCCTCGGGCGCGGCATCCATGATCACGGCGTGGCCGCTGCCGGACTCGCCGACGAAGGTCATGTTGTCGAGCCACTTGACGCTTGCTTTCATCGCAGGGACTTCCGTAGGGGACGGGAACGGGGAAACCGGCAAGGCGGCGACGGCGCGGCCGCCCTCACGCGAACAGCTCGGCGAGCTTCGCGCCCGGGTCCGGCGCGCGCATGAAGGCCTCGCCGACCAGGAAGGTATGCACGCCGGCCTCGCGCATGCGTGCCACGTCGGCGCGTTCGAGGATGCCGCTCTCGGTGACGACGAGGATGTCGCCGGGGATCTGCGCGAGCAGGCCGAGCGTGGTGTCGAGCGAGACCTCGAAGCTGCGCAGGTTGCGGTTGTTGATGCCGACCATGTCCAGATCGAGCGCGAGCGCGCGTTCGAGCTCCTCGGCATCGTGGACCTCGACCAGCACGTCCATGCCGAGTGCGCGCGCCTGATCGTGCAGCGCGCGCATCGGCTCGTCCTCGAGCGCGGCGGCGATCAGCAGGATGCAGTCGGCGCCGATCGCGCGCGCCTCGACCACCTGATACGGATCGACGATGAAGTCCTTGCGGATCACCGGCAGCGTGCAGGCGGCGCGCGCGGCGACGAGGTAGTCCTCGTGGCCCTGGAAGTAGTCGCGGTCGGTCAGCACCGACAGGCAGGCCGCACCGTGGCGTTCGTAGCTCGCGGCGATCGCGGCCGGATCGAAGGGATCGCGCAGCAGGCCCTTGCTCGGCGAGGCGCGCTTGGCCTCGGCGATCACCGCCGGCAGCTCGGCGTTGAGCTTCTCGCGCAGCGCCGCGGTGAAGCCGCGCGGTGCCGGAGCGGCCGTGGCACGGGCGGCGAGTTGCGCGAGCGGCAGCGCTGCGCTGCGCTCGGCGACCTCGGCGTGCTTGCGGGTGATGATCTGCTTCAGGATGTCGGGAAGGCTGGCCATCATGGACTACTCCGTGTCGCGCAGGCGTCGGGTGCAGGATACGAGCTGGTCGAGTTTTCCGGCGGCGGCCCCGCTGGCGATCACCGCCTGTGCGCGCGCGACGCCTTCGGCGAGCGTCGCGGCAAGGCCGGCGACGTGGATCGCGGCGCCGGCGTTCAGCACGACGATGTCGCGCGCCGGGCCGGCCTCATCGGCGAGCACGCGCCGGATCAGCGCCAGCGATTCGGCCGGCGAGCCGACGCGGATGGCATCGAGCGGTGCGCGCGTCAGGCCGAAGTCCTCGGGCGCGATCGTGTAGCTGCGCACCCGGCCGTCGCGCCCTTCGGCGACTAGCGTCGGGGCGCCGATCGAGATTTCATCGAGCCCGTCCTCGCCGTGCACGACCAGCACATGCCGGCAGCCGAGGCGCAGCAGCACCTCGGCGAGCGGCTCGACCAGCGCCGGGCTGAACACGCCCATCAGCTCGTGCGGCGCGCCGGCCGGGTTGGTCAGCGGCCCGAGCACGTTGAAGATCGTGCGCACCGCCATCTCGCGGCGCGGACCGATCGCGTGCTTCATGGCGCCGTGGTACTGCGGCGCGAACAGGAAGGCGACGCCGACCTCGGCGAGGCACTGCTCGACCTGCGCCGGCGTCAGATCCAGCCGCACGCCGGCGGCTTCGAGCACGTCGGCCGCGCCGGTCTTGCCGCTGACGGCGCGGTTGCCGTGCTTGGCGACCGTACCGCCGGCAGCGGCAACGACCATTGCCGCGGCCGTCGAGACGTTGAAGCTGCCGGAGACATCGCCGCCGGTGCCGACGATGTCGACGACGTGCCCGCCCGGCGCGTGCACCGGGGTCGCCAGTTCGCGCATCACCTGCGCGGCGGCGGCGATCTCGTCGACGGTCTCGCCCTTCATGCGCAGGCCGACCAGAAAGCCGCCGATCTGCGCCGGCGTGGCCTCGCCGGTCATGACGATGCGCATGACCGCACGCATCTCGTCACCACTGAGATCCTGGCGCTCGACGACGCGGCGGATGGCGGACTGCATGTCCATGTCGAACCCTCGGGTTTGGAGGAAACGGGAAGCTGGCGCGCGGCCTGCCCCGGCGCCGCCCGACGCCGGAGCCGCCGCGCAGGCGGCCTCAGGCCGCTGCGTTCAGGAAGTTCGCGAGCAGCGCATGGCCGTGTTCGGTCAGGATCGATTCCGGGTGGAACTGCACGCCCTCGACCGCCAGCGTCCGGTGGCGCACGCCCATGATCTCGTCGATCGACCCGTCAGGGCCGGCCGTCCACGCGGTGACCTCCAGGCACTCGGGCAGCGTCGCCTGCTCGATGACCAGCGAGTGGTAGCGCGTGACCGTGAACGGGCTCGGCAGACCGGCGAACACGCCCTGGCCGCTGTGATGCACCGGCGAGACCTTGCCGTGCATGACCTGCTTCGCGCGCACGATGCGCCCGCCGAACACCTGGCCGATGCTCTGGTGGCCGAGGCAGACGCCGAGGATCGGGATGCGCCCGGCGAAGCGTTCGATCGTCGCCATCGAGATGCCGGCCTCGTTCGGCGTGCACGGCCCCGGTGACAGCACGATGCGCGCCGGCGCCAGCCGCTCGATCTCGTCGGGCGTGATGCCGTCGTTGCGGAACACCTGCACGTCGGCCCCGAGTTCGCCGAAGTACTGCACGAGGTTGTACGTGAACGAGTCGTAGTTATCGATCATCAGCAGCATGATCGTCAGCCTCCGAAGCCGCGGCCGGCGAGTGCGGCGGCGCGGAAGATCGCGCGGCCCTTGTTCAGGGTTTCCTCCCATTCGCTCGC
>NZ_DAOLKE010000108.1:0-10551 GCF_035331805.1 Plasticicumulans sp.
GCGGCGGTGCCGACGTTCTGGCACAGGATGCCGGAGTCGACCGGCCGGCGGCTGCGGGCGACCTCGACGCCGGTCAGCACGCGGATCAGTTGCTGCTCGCCGCCGGACGGGTACAGCGTCGGAATCACGCGCAGCTCGACGCCGCTGGCGGCCTCGCCGAAGCCGGCGAGTGCGGTTTCGAGCGCGGCGGCGGCCTCGGGCTTGTTGTCCTCGATGCCGATCAGGCAGCGCCCGGCATCGAGTGCGCGGCGCATCAGCAGCAGGCCGCCGATGACCTCGCGGGCGCGCTCGCGCATCAGCACGTCGTCGCAGGTGAGGTAGGGCTCGCACTCGGCGGCGTTCAGGATCAGCACCTGGATGCGCCCGTGCAGGTTCAGCTTCACCGCGGTCGGGAAGGCCGCGCCGCCGAGGCCGACGATGCCGGATTCGCGCACGCGGGCCCGCAGCACGGCCGGATCGAGCGCCAGACCCTCTTCGAGCGGCAGCGGCAGGCCAGGATGCCAGGCATCGCGGCCGTCGGCGGCGAGCACGATCGCCGGCGCGTCGATGCCGGACGGGTGTGCGATCGGCCGCGGCTCGATCGCGAGCACCGTGCCCGAGGTCGGCGCGTGCAGCGGCACGCTGACGTAGCCGTCGGCGCGGGCGATGACTTCGCCTTTGGCGACCGGCTGGCCGACCTGCACGCAGGCGCGCGCCGGTGCGCCGATGTGCTGCTGCAGCGGCAGCACCAGTTCGCCGGCAGCAGCCAGCACCGTGATCGGCAGGCCGGTCGATTCCTGCTTGTGCTCGGGCAGATGCACGCCGCCGTGGAAGCGCCACAGACGGCCCAGCGTGTTCAGCAGCGACATGGCGCGGACGGCTCGCAGGCGAAGAAGCGGGTGGACGCGGGGCGGACCGGCACGGACCCGTCCGGTTTCATACGGATCGGCAAGGATCGATACGGAACCGGCACGGATCCGGGCGGATCGCTCCGGATCGGTGGCGGAGATTCAGCGGTTCAGGCGGCGGTTCAGGCGGCCGTGCGCAGCGTCGGCAGGGCCGCCGGCAGCGTCCACTTCCAGGTCGAGAGCGTGACCTCGACCGGCATCAGCTCGATGGCGTTGACCGGGCAGGGCCCGACGCACAGGCCGCAGCCGGTGCATTCGGCCGAGATCACCGTATGCATCAGCTTGGTCGCCCCGAGGATCGCATCGACCGGGCAGGCCTTGATGCACACCGTGCAGCCGACGCAGCCTTCCTCGTGAATCACGGCGTGCATGCGCACCGGCTCGCCGTCGTTGGCCGCCGAGGTCGGCTCGACGCCGAGCACGCCGGCGATCGCGACCACGCCGGGCTGGCCGCCGGGCGCGCACAGGTCGATCGCCGCCTCGCCTTTCGCGAGCGCTTCAGCGTAGGGCTTGCAGCCGGCGAAGCCGCACTGGCCGCACTGCGTCTGCGGCAGCACGGCGTCGAGGCGTTCGGCGAGCGGATCGCCTTCGACGCGAAAGCGCACCGAGGCATAACCGAGCAGGCATCCGAACAGTGTGGCGAGTCCGGAGAGGGCGACGATGGCAGTGAACATGGGAATCAACCCCGCACGAAACCGGTGAAGCCGAGGAAGGCGAGCGACATCAGGCCCGCGGTGACGAGTGCGATGGCCGGACCGCGGAACGGCAGCGGCACATCGGCAACGGCGATGCGTTCGCGCAGCGCCGCAAACAGCACGAGCACGAGCGAGAAGCCGGCGGCGGCGCCGAAGCCGTACAGCGTCGCGCCGAGGAAATCGTGATGCGCCTGCACGTTCAGCAGCGCCACGCCGAGCACCGCGCAGTTGACCGTGATCAGCGGCAGGTAGATGCCGAGCACCTGATAGAGCACGGGGCTGGTCTTGTGCACGACCATTTCCGTGAACTGCACGACGACGGCGATGACCAGGATGAAGGCGATCGTGTTCAGGTATTCGAGCCCGAGCGGCACCAGCACGGCGCTGTACATGAACCAGGTGCAGGCCGAGGACAGCGTCAGCACGAAGGTCGTCGCCATGCCCATGCCGAGCGCGGTCTCGACCTTCTTCGAGACGCCCATGAACGGGCAGAGACCGAGAAACTTCACGAGCACGAAGTTGTTGACGAGAATCGTGCCGATCAGGATCAGGACGTAGTCTTTCATGGTTCCGCCAGGTCCCCGGTCACCGGTTGATTGCCGCCGCCGGTCGCAGTGCGACCGGCGGTCCCTTCAATAAACCATTACGGCGTCATGGTTTTCGGCCTTGCTCCGCCTGCCTTGCAGCCTACGGCAGGGCGGCGGTGCCAAAACATGACGCAGCGCAACAGCAGGCGGTTTCGCGAGCGATCCGTGCGTGGTTCGCCGGCATGAAACTTGATAAGGAGCTGCCTGCCGCCGTGTGGCGCGGGCCGGCAGGCGAAATACCCCACAAACTGCACGGCCCGGTCGGGGACCGGGCCGGAGCGATTCGCATTACGGCTGCAAGCGGCTGATTCTAGCGAAGTACCGGTGCGGCGGACAAGGCAGGTGCCGCCACCGGTGCGGCCCGGCGGCCTCAGTCGGCCTGCTCGCCGAGCAGCAGGAACTCCATCAGCGCCTTCTGCGCATGCATGCGATTTTCCGCTTCCTCCCAGACGGCGCTCTGCGATCCGTCAATCACCTCGGCCGCGACTTCCTCGCCGCGATGCGCGGGCAGGCAGTGCAGGAAGATCGCATCCGGCGCGGCCGCGGCCATCACGGCGGCATCGACGCAGTAGCCGGCGAAAGCGGCTGCGCGTTTCTCCATCTCGTCCTCGTGGCCCATGCTCGCCCAGACGTCGGTCGTGACCAGATCGGCCCCGGCGGCGGCGGCGAGCGGATCGCGCAGCAGCTCGACGCGATCGGCGTGGCGCGCGAGCAGCGCGGCATCGGGCTCGTAGCCCTCGGGGCAGGCGATGCGCAGCCGGAAGTCGAACAGCTCGGCGGCGGTGAGGTAGCTGTTGCACATGTTGTTGCCGTCGCCGACCCAGGCGACCGTGCGCCCGGCGACCGGGCCGCGCAGTTCGCTCCAGGTCTGGATGTCGGCGAGCAGCTGGCAGGGATGGGCATGGTCGGTCAGGCCGTTGATGACCGGCACCTGCGAGGCGGCGGCGAAGCGCGTGACGGTTTCGTGGCGGAAGGCGCGGATCATGACCAGATCGACCATGCGCGAGATCACGCGCGCGGTGTCCTCGATCGACTCGCCGCGCCCGAGCTGCGCATCGCGCGGCGACAGGAAGATCGCCGAGCCGCCGAGCTGCGCGATGCCGGCCTCGAAGGACACGCGCGTGCGCGTCGAGGCTTTCTCGTAGATCTGTGCAAGCACGCGGCCGGGCAGCGGTGCGTGGCGTTCGCCGGCGCGATGCCTGGCCTTGAGCACACCGGCGCGCCGGATCAGGTACGCGAGTTCGGCGGGCGTACAGTCGGCCAGCGTCGTGAAGTGTCGAATCGTCATCTCGGGCAATCTCCTCCCCCCAGGGAGCACGGCGGACGCGCGGAGTGCGTCCCGCGGTCCGTGCCGTCACCGGCCGGACCACGTACGACGCCGTAGCGGGCCGCCGGGGCGCTCGGCGGTCCGGTCGGCGACCGGTCGTCGGGATCGGGTCGCCGGCTGCCGGTCGGCGGCGGCGCGATCCATCCACAAAGTCTGCTCCACGATCCTGCCGGGAGCAGCCTGAAACATTTTGAGACAGTTTTTGAAACTGTCCGGCCGTCGCGCCCGGATTTCTGGTGGTTTGCCGGCATCGCTGCGGATCGATGCAGGCTAAGTGCGCGTCAGCAGCGGAAATCGGGCGCGGCGGAAAAACGGGCGAGCCTACCGGGGACGCCCGGGATGGGCAAGCCGAACCTGCAGCAAAAGCCGGCCGGACCCGGGATAAATCCCTGAACCGCCTTGCATCCGGCAAAAGCCGGATACTGATGTTGCAAGGGTGGGCCTATCCTGTGGCGGCGGTTGTCCAGAGGCCGGTACACAAGGACCGGATCCATGCCGGCGGCAGCCGCACCAGCGGTAACCCAGCCCACACGACAAGGAAATCCGATCACCATGACCCTCCTGAAAACCCGATTCCTCCTCGCGCCGCTCGCCGCGCTGCTGCTGGGCGCCACGGCACCGGCGCTTGCCGCCGTGCTGTCGCAGCAGCTCGGTGACATCGACTTCCCGAGCGATCCCGGTCTGCCGAACGCGGATCCCGATGCCATCAATCACCGCATCGGCACGGTGACCTTCACGAATGCCAGCGGAGGCGATCCGGCGCCGTTCAACCAGTTCATCGGCTCCGACACGACGACGGATTTCACGGCCAGCTGGACCTTCAGCGCCTATGGCGGCGCGATCCTCGACCCGGTGAGCGCGGCGACGATCCAGATCGGCCTCTACGAGGGCGATTCGGCCGCGACCGGCAATCAGGTGGCTGCCTTCACGGTCGATGGCGTCGACCTGACCGCGGCGCTGAACGCGCTGCTCGAAGCCACGCCGGCCTACACCGGCACCGAAGTCCACTACACGCTGTCGCTGTCGGCGGCCGCGATCGCCGAACTGCTCGATGGCAGCGCGACCTTCAGCCTGACGCTGCAGGGACCGGGCGCCAGCGTGATCGGCGACACCACGAACAACGGTGCCGGCATCGATTTCTCGATCCTGAGCATCAGCACCGACAACGGGGGCACGCCACCGACCGGCGTGCCCGAGCCCGCCAGCCTCGCGCTGGCGGCCTCGGGCTTCGGCCTGCTCGCGGCCCGGCGCCGGCGGCGCGGCTGAGTCCGGCGCGGCGCGGCAAGCACTGCTTGCCGGACGGCGGACGGACGGCTGCTAGTACTTGAGCCCTGCAGCGTCAGTCGCACCGGCCCCGGGGCCGGGCGACCGGCGCTGTCCTTCCGGGCCTCACGGAGCCGTCTCATGGATCCCTTTCTTGGAGAAATCCGCCTGTTCGGCGGTAACTTCGCCCCGCAGGACTGGGCGTTCTGCAACGGGCAGCTGCTGCCGATCCGCCAGAACCAGGCCTTGTTCAGCCTGCTCGGCACGCAGTACGGCGGCGACGGCCGCACCACCTTCGCGCTGCCCGACCTGCGCGGGCGCTGCGCGCCGCACCCGGGCATGGGGCTGGTGCAGGGCCAGAGCGGTGGCAGCGAGACCGTGACGCTGCAGTCGCAGCACCTGCCGGCCCACGGCCATCTGCCGCGCTGCGCCGCGCAGGGCGGCACCGACAAGCCGTCGGGGGGCTACTGGGCCGGGGACGGCAGCGGCAACACGGCCGCCTATGCCCCGGCGAGCGACGGCACCCCGCTCGCGGCCAGCGCCCTGGCGCCTGCCGGCGGCGGGCAGCCGCACGAGAACATGCAGCCCTTCCTCGCGCTGAATTTCATCATCGCGCTGAGCGGCATCTATCCGTCCCGCAGCTGATCCGGGAGACCCTCGTGAGCGAACCCTTCCTGGGCGAGATCCGCCCGTTTGCCTTCACGTTCGTGCCGCGCGGCTGGGCGAGCTGTGCCGGCCAGCTGCTGTCGATCGCGCAGAATTCCGCGCTGTTCTCGATCCTCGGCACGACTTACGGCGGTGATGGCCGCACGACGTTTGCGCTGCCGGACCTGCGCGACCGCGTGCCGATCGCCGCCGGCAGCGGCCCGGGCCTGACGCCGCGCAGCCCCGGCGAGGCCGGCGGCAGCGCGAGCGTGACGCTGACGGTCGCGCAGCTGCCGGCGCACACGCACACACCCGTTGCCCAGAGCCAGCCCGGCACCACGGGCAGCGCCGTCGACGATGTCTGGGCGCGCGATGCCGGGGGCGGCAAGCTCTACTCGGTGCAGGGCGGAGCGCAGATGGCGGCCGATGCGCTCGCCGCAAGCGGCAGCGGCGCGGCGCACGACAACCTGCAGCCCGGCCTGGCCATCCAGTTCTGCATCGCCATCGAAGGCATCTACCCGTCGCACGGCTGAGCCGGCCCCTTTCCGGAGACCCCGTTCATGGATCCGTTCATCGGAGAACTCAAGCTGGTCGGCTTCCCCTATCCGCCGCAGGGCTGGATGGCCTGCGAGGGCCAGCTGCTGTCGATCGCACAGAATCAGGCGCTGTTCGCGCTGATCGGCACCCTCTACGGCGGCGACGGCCAGCAGACCTTCGCGCTGCCCGACCTGCGCGGACGCGTGCCGCTCGGCACCGGCCCGACGCAGCCGCCCGGACAGTGGTCCGGCGAGGACAGCGTGACGCTGACGGCCGCGCAGATGCCGGCCCACACGCACGCCGTGCAGTGCCACGCCGAGCCCGGCACGCAGGCGGAGCCGATCAACGGTTTCTGGTCGGTCGATACCGGCGGCAATGCGCTGTACGCGGCGACGGCCGATGCGACGATGTCCGCCGCGGCCATCTCGACGGCCGGCAGCAGCCAGCCGCATCCGAACCGTCAGCCGTACCAGTGCCTGTACTGGATCATCGCGACCGAAGGCGTGTTTCCGTCGCGCGCATGACGGGCCCCGTGCCGCTGCCGGCGCGCCGGCCGGAAACCCCGGCCGATGCGGACTTCCTGAGCGGGCTGTTCCGCGCGCACCGGGCGGAGGCATTCGCCGTGCCCGGCCTGCCGCCGGCGGACCTCGATGCATTGCTGCGCCTGCAGGTGCAGGCGCAGGTCGCGCACTACCGCCGGCAATGGCCGCAGGCGCGCGCCGAGATCGTGCTCGACGCCGGCGCGGCCCCGATCGGGCGGCTGCTGAGCGCCCGCAGCGCGCGGGAACTGCGGCTGATCGACATCGCACTGCTGCCGGCCTGCTGCGGGCGCGGGCTCGGCACGCGGCTGATCGCGGCGCTGATCGACGAGGCCGGCGCCGCCGGCCTGGCGCTCACCGCGCACGTCGCGCGCGACAACCCGGCGCGACGGCTGTATGCGCGGCTCGGTTTCCGCGAGCACGACGACGGCGGGCCGTACCTCGCGATCCGCCACGCCGTGCCCGGCCGGGAGGCCTAGAGGATGTCTGCGTTCAGGCCTCGTCGGCCTGACGCACCTCCAGCTCGACCTTCCAGCGCTCGCTCGCATCGCGTGACACCGCTTCGAGGCGCAGCGTGCCGAGTTCGGTGACCGCCGCGTGCAGGCGCACCGGCACGACCTCGCCGGGCGTGCGGCCCTCGGCCGGCAGCGTCGCCTCGATCTCGGGCAGCTCTTCGAGCTCCTCGCCGCCCCAGACCTCCAGCACGTCGCCGACGCGGTCATCGCGGCGCACCGGCGAGCCGAAGAAGCGGAAGCGCACCGGCTCGCCGACCACGAGGCCGACCTCCTGCGCCGGCAGCTCGGCCGCGGTGCCTTCCTCCATGCCGAAGGGCGCGACGCACAGCGCCTCGACCGGCGGCTCGATGCCGGGCACGGCCGGCATCGAGCTTTCGATGCCGACGTAATAGCTGCGGGCCGTGCCGCCGCGGATGCGCACACCGCGGCCGCGGCGCACGCAGCCGTAGTAGGCCGCGCCGCGCGCGACCGCGTGATCGAGCTGCGTGCCGGGCAGGCGCCGGGCCGGGGGGGCGCCTTCGGCGGCGAGCCAGGCGTTCAGCACGTCGAGCACGCGCGCTTCGAGCGCGGCCGCCTTGAACACGCCGCCGTTGAACAGCACCGCCGTCGGGTGCAGGAAGCTCGCGCCGGCCGGCAGCTCGATGCCGCAGCCGGGTGCCGCGTCGAGCTGGCGGGCGAGGAAGGCCGCGAGGTGGCGGGTGACGCCGGCGTCCTGCGCATACGGCAGGCCGAGCCGGGTCAGGCCGGTGCGCGCGCGCGCCAGCGGCCGGGCCTCGGCGCCGACGCGCGGGAAGAAGCCCTCGACCAGCGTCGCCTCGACCTCGGCGCGCGTCAGCTCGGTGCGCAGCGTGCCGCCGATCAGCCGCGAGCCGCGGCTCGGCACCACGACCGGCACCGCATCGGCCGCGGCATCGCCGAGGATCTGCTCCTTGGCGGCGCGACAGCCGTGCACGAGGCCCTGCACCTGCCAGGGTTCGAGCTGCGTGCCGGCGGCGGCGAGCTTGGCGCGCAGCACGTGTGCGAGCGCCAGGTCCATGTTGTCGCCGCCGAGCAGGATGTGATCGCCGACCGCGATGCGCGTGAAGTCGAGCCCGCCCTCGCGCTCGCCGACCGCGATCAGCGAGAAGTCCGCCGTGCCGCCGCCGACATCGGCGACGAGGATCACGTCGCCGACGCGCGCCTGCTTGCGCCAGCCGCCGGCGGTCGCCTCGATCCACGAATACAGCGCCGCCTGCGGTTCTTCGAGCAGGATGAAGTCTTCGAGGCCGGCGGCCTGCGCGGCCTCGGCGCTCAGCTCGCGCGCGGCCGGGTCGAACGAGGCCGGCACCGTGATCGTCAGCGCCTGCGCATCGAGCGGCGCGTCGGGGTGGCGCGCGTCCCAGGCATCGGCGAGGTGTTCGAGGTAGCGCACCGTGGCATCGAAGGGCGAGATGCGCGCGACCTCGGCCGGCGCCTCGACCGGCAGCACCGGGCCGCGGCGGTCGATGCCGGGGTGGCAGAGCCAGCTCTTGGCGCTCGCGACCAGGCGCAGCGGCGTCTTGGCGCCGAGGCTGCGCGCGAGCTCGCCGACCAGGAAGCCCTCGGGCGTGTCCCAGGGCAGCGCCAGATCGGCCGGTGCCAGCTCATCCGGATGCGGCAGGTACAGGAAGGACGGCAGCAGCGTGCGCTCCTCGACGGCGCCGGGCGCGGTGAGCTGCGCAACCGGTTCGAGGGCGAGCGCGACGGTCTCGCCGTCGGTCAGGCTCAGGTCGGCGGCGGCGAGCACGCAGTGCGTGGTGCCGAGATCGATGCCGACGGAATAACGGGGTTCGCTCATGGCGGTCTCCGGAGAGGGACGGAAGCGGTGGCCGCGGGGGGCGCCGGGAGGCGCTCCGGTGAAGGCTTCGGCGCCGGGCCTACAGCTCGACCTCGGCCGGTGCGACGACGTGCACGTCGTGGCCCTCGGCGAGCTTCGGCAGCTTCACGGCGCTCGCGCGCCAGCCGCAGTGCACCAGCGTGCCGGTGAACGGCGGCTGGCCGAGCACGCGGCCGGTCAGGCGCACGGCACCGGCATCGAAGCCGGCCGGCAGCGTCAGCCGGCTGCCCTCGCGCTCGCTGCGCACCGGCGCCAGCTCGAAGTGCGTGCGCAGCACCTTGCGGCAGCCCTCGTGGACGATGCGCGCCGCGGCGCCGATGTCGGCATCGCCGGCCGCACCGAGGTCCTCCTGCAGGAAGTCGATCAGCCGGCCCTCCTGCTGCAGCAGGCCGAGCAGCTGCAGCGCGGCATCGGGCGTGACCTCGCGCAGCACCACCGGCGGCGCCACCGGGGCCGGAGGCGGCGGGGGCACGGCAGCGAGCGGCTCCGGCATCACCACCGGCAGCGCGGCGGCTGCGCTCGCACCGGCATCGCCGTGGCGCAGCCGGGCCACGCCGGCGGCAAAGCGGCCCGAGGCCAGCGTGCGGCCGAAGGCACTGAAGGCCAGGAAGACACGTTCGAAGATCGAGGGCGTCGGTTCGCTCACGGGCGGGCGCTCCTGCAGGTCCGGTTCGATTCCGGTTCAGAGGGGGGACAGGGACGGAAGCCGCGCGCAGCGGCCTGCGCGCGGTGCGGAAGGCGGTGCATGGCGGCCGGAATCAGCGCAGCGGACTGTCGAGCCCGAAGGCGCGGGTCAGTGCGCCTGCCAGCGTCGATTCGACCTGGCCGAACAGCCGCTCGAAGGGTTTTTCCTGCTGCGTGTGGTCGCGGATCTGCGTGGTGCCGAGCTTGTCGCGGGCGATGGATTCGACGCTGCCGTAGCCATCGACCAGCCCGAGCGCCTGCGCCTGCTCGCCGGTCCAGAACAGGCCGCTGAAGATCTCCGGCGTCTCGTGCAGGCGCTCGCCGCGACCTTCGCGCACCGCGGCGATGAACTGCTGGTGGATGGCATCGAGCAGCGTCTGCACGTGCGCGAGCTGCGCCGGCTGCACCGGGCTGAACGGATCGAGCAGGCCCTTGTTGGCGCCCGAGGTCAGCAGCCGCCGTTCGATGCCGAGGCGCTGCATGGCCTCGACGAAACCGAAGCCGTCCATGCGCACGCCGATCGAGCCGACCAGGCTGGCGCGATCGGCGTAGATCTCCTGCGCGCCGGCGGCGATGTAGTACGCACCGGAGGCGCCGACATCGCCGATCACCGCGTACACGGGCTTGTCCGGATGCTGCGCGCGCAGCCGGCGCAGTTCGGCGTAGACCTGTCCGGCCTGCACCGGGCTGCCGCCGGGGCTGTTGATGTCGAGGATGATGCCGGCCGCCTCGCGATCGGCGAAGGCCGTGCGCAGACCGTGCAGCACGCGCTCGGCGCTGACGTCGGTGCCCGGGGCGATCAGGCCGTCGACGCTGACCTTCGCCGCGTGCCGGCCGCCGCCGAGCGTGGCCGCCGTCATGTCGCTGCCGGCGCGCCACTGCGCGAGCACGAGCAGCACCACGATCAGCCAGGCGGCACGGAAGAACAGCCGCCAGCGCCGCTCCCGCCGGCGTTCGCGCAGCAGCTCGCGCGCGCTGTCGGCGAGCACCGCGAGCGCGCCGGCCTCGACCGGCGCC
>NZ_DAOLKE010000109.1:0-10511 GCF_035331805.1 Plasticicumulans sp.
CCGCGCCAGGTGCTCGCCGCGCTTGCCAGCGCCGTGCCGGGGCCGTCCACGCCGCTGCCCGGCGTCTCCCGCCAGCCGCGGCTGGCCGGCCTGCACCTGCTCGTGATCGAGGACAACGAAACCAACCGCCTGCTGCTCGAAGCCATGCTCGAGCGCGAGGGTGCGCGGCTGACGCTGGCCGTGAACGGGCTGCGGGCGCTGGCCAGCCTCACGGCCCTCGGCCCGGCGCAGTTCGATCTGGTGCTGACCGACCTGCAGATGCCGGAGATGGACGGCTACGAGACCGCCCGGCGCATCGCCGCGCTCGCTCCCGATCTGCCGGTGCTCGCCCTCAGTGCGCATGCGCTGCCGGACGAGCGCGAGCGCTGCCTGGTCGCGGGCATGAAGGAACAGCTGACGCGCCCGGTCAGCGCCGATGCGCTGGTCGACGCCGTGCTGCGCTACTGCCGCAGGCCGCCGGGGGTGCCCGCCGTCCCGCCGGCCGCGGCGCCGGAGCGGGCCGTGACCGAGGTCAGGGCCGCTGCCGGACCGGCCCCGCTCGACTGGGCGGCGATCGAGGCCGACTTTCCGGGGCGCCCCGACTTCCTGCGCCGGCTCATCGACACCGTGCTCGCCAGCAACGCCGGCGTGCCGGCGCGCATCGCCGAGGCGCAGGCCGCGCAGGATCTCGGCGCGCTCGGTTTCGTCGCGCACAGCCTCAAGGGCATGAGCGGCACGCTGCACGCCGGGGCACTGCGCGCGCTCGCGACCCGGGTCGAGACCCTGGCGCGGCGCGGCGATGCCGGGGCCTGGGCGCTGTGCGAGGCGCTCGAAGGGGCGCTGGCCGAACTGCTCGACGCGCTGCGGGCGCGGCGACGGACGCTGTAGAGCCCTCCTTGGACACGCCCGGGTCTTCCGCGCCGGCCGGCGGCCTGCGCCGGCCGGTGCTGATCGTGGCCGCGCTGCTGATCCTGGGCGCGGCCGGGCTCGCGATGCTGGCGCTGCTGCCCGGCGAGGAGGACGCCTGGACGCGCATCCGGCGCAGCGGCAGCGTGCGCATCGGCCACACGGCCGAAGCCCCGTATGCGTGGCGTACGCCCGACGGCCGCGTCACCGGCGAGGCGCCCGAACTCGCGCGCGCGGTGTTCGCGCAGCTCGGCATCCAGCACATCGAATGGGTCGAGGTGCAGTTCGGCTCGCTGATCCCGCAGCTGCGCACGGGGCGCTTCGATGTCATCGCCGCCGGCATGTACGTGACCCCGGCGCGCGAACGGCAGATCGCCTTCAGCCACCCGAGCTACTGCACGCACGCCGCGCTGCTGGTGCGTCACGCCGATGCACAGCGCCTGCGCGGCTATGCCGATCTGGTGCAGTCCCCCGGCGCGCGGCTCGCGGTGCTCGCCGGCGCGGTCGAGGGTGAGGCCGCACTCGCCGCCGGCGTGCCGGCCGGGCGCATCCTCGCCTTTCCCGATCCCGCGAGTGCCGCGCAGGCGGTGGCCGATGGCGAGGCCGAGGCGCTGGCGCTGTCGGCGCCGAGCGTGCAGTGGCTGGCCGATCGCGATCCGCGGCTGAGGCGCGCCGCCGAAGCCGTCACCGCGGCGCCGCCCGAGGGCTGCGGCGCCTTCGGCTTCCGGCAGGAGGACCGGGAACTGCGCCGCCGCTTCGATGCGCAGCTGAGCGCCTTCCTCGGCACGCCCGCGCATGCGGCGCTGGTGCGGCCGTTCGGTTTCACGCCGGCCGAACTGCCGCCGGCGCTGCAGCCGGCGCCGGAGCGCCGGCCGTGAGCGGACGGCTGCAAGGCCTCGGCTGGGGCGAGCGTGCGGTGCTGCTCGCGGCGCTGCTGGTGCTGGTCTCGGGCGGCCTGCTGTGGGGCGTCGGCAGCGCCTCGACGCGCACCTACACGCAGTACATCGCCAGCACCGACAGCCTGGGCCGCGCCCGTCAGGCGCTGACCGAAGCGCGGCTGGGGCTGGCGCGGCTGTCGGCCCGCGAGCCGGGGCTCGATCGCAACGTCGTGCTGGCGCCGCTGGTGCGCGCGCAGCAGGCGGCCCGCGCCGCTCTGGCCGGCCAGAGCGGACTGACGACGCTGGCCGCATCGCAGCCGCCCGCGGGCGAGCTGGCCGCGGAGTTCGCGGAGTTCATCCGTGCGCTCGATGCCTTCGGGCTGGCCGCGCTCGATGCCGACGGACTCGGCGCGCCGGGCACGGCGCTGCGCCTGCACCGCCTGTGGTCCGAGGCCGAACGCAGTGCCGACCGGCTGACCGAACGGCTGTCGGCGACGCTCGCCGGCGATGTCGCCCGCGAACGCCGGCTGCTCGCGCTCGTCGTCGGGCTGTGGCTGCTGTTCGTCGGCGGCGGTGCGCTGCTGCTGCTGGCGGCGATCCGCAAGGACCGCGCCAGCCGCCTGCGCCTGCTCGCCAGCGAGGCCGGCCAGCAGGCGCTGCTCGCCGCGCTCGGCGATGGCGTGTTCGTCGTGCAGGGCGGGTGCTTCGTGTGGGCGAATCCGGCGCTGCTCACGCTGCTCGGCTATGCACAGGTCGAGGACTTCGTCGGGCGCGACCCTGCGCAGGTGATCGCGCCGGAGTTCCTGGCGCTGTGGCACCCGCGCGAGCACGGCGCCGAGGAAGGGCTGCCGGCCCTGCCCGGGCGCTGCGAACTGCGGCTGCTGCGGCGCACGCCCGCAGACGCGGAGAGCGGGGGCGGGGACGGCGAGGTCTGGGTCGAGCTGCATGCGGTGGTCGCGCCCTTCGCCGGCCGCCCGGCGCTGATCGGCGTGGCCCGCGACATCGGCGCGCGGCGCGCGGCGCTGAGCGCGGCGCTGGCGCGCACCGGCAGCTTCGAGCCGCTGCCGGTCGCAGTTGATGCCGATGCCGGGGCCGATGCGCACTACCTGCGCCGCGAGCTGTACGCGCAGGTGCAGAGCAACCCGGCGATCTTCGACTTCCTGCAGGCCGGCTCGCTCGATGGCCTCTGGTACTGGGACCTCGAACGGCCCGAACATGAGTGGATGAACGCGCGCTTCTGGCGCGTGCTCGGATACGATCCGGCGACGAAGCAGCATCTGGCCGCCGAGTGGCAGGACCTGATCTTTCCCGAGGACCTCGCGCTCGCGATCGACAACTTCCGCAGGCACTGCGCCGATGCCCGGCACCCCTACGACCAGATTGTCCGCTACCGCCACGCCGACGGCTCGACGGTCTGGGTGCGCTGTCGCGGCATTGCCATCCGCGACGCCGCCGGCCGGGCGCTGCGCATGCTCGGGGCGCACACCGACGTGACCGGCATCATGCGTGCCGAGGAAGCGCGCAGCGCCGCCGTGGCGCTCGCCGAGAGCGAGCGGCGGCTGCGCGAACTCGCCGATTCGCTGCCGCAGCTGGTCTGGACCTGCCGCCCGGATGGCTGGTGCGACTTCCTGAGCCGGCGCTGGGTCGAATACACCGGCCAGCCCGAGGCCGCGCAGCTCGGCAGCGGCTGGCTCGAACACGTCTACCCGGATGACCGCGAGCGGCTGGTGGCGGCGTGGACGGCGGCGGTCGCCGGCGGCCACGATTTCAGCGTCGAATTCCGCATCCGCCGCGCCGCCGACGGCGCCTGGCGCTGGTTCGACACGCGCGCGCTGCCGCTGCGCGATGCGCAGGGCCGCATCGTGCGCTGGTTCGGCACCAACACCGACGTGCAGGCCGCGCGCGAGACCGCCGAGGCGCTGCGCGCGAGCGAGGCGCGCTTCCGGGCGCTGCTCGATCAGGCCGCCGATGCCATCTACGTGCACGATGCCGACGGGCGCCTGTGCGACGTGAACCACCGTGCCTGCGAGACCCTCGGCCTGC
The DNA here is from genome assembly GCF_035331805.1 of Plasticicumulans sp. Lineage (NCBI taxonomy): Bacteria > Pseudomonadati > Pseudomonadota > Gammaproteobacteria > Candidatus Competibacteraceae > Plasticicumulans > Plasticicumulans sp. Next base: position 3,807 of record NZ_DAOLKE010000109.1, read on the forward strand.
CGCGTGCGACGCTGCTGACGATGAACGTCGCCGATGTCGATCCGGCCTTGCCGGCCGCGGGTCTGGCGTTCTGGCACACGCTCACGCCCGGCGAGTCCCTGACGCTGCGCAGCCGCCACCGCCGCGGTGACGGCAGTGATTTTCCGGTCGAGCTCAGCGTCGGCGCCGTCGAGATCGGCGGCGAGCGCCGGCTGCTCGCGCTCGCGCGCGACATCAGCGAGCGCGAGCGCGCCGAGGCCGAGATTCACGAGCTGAACGCCTCGCTGGAGCAGCGCGTCGCCGAGCGCACCGCCGAGCTGACCGCCGCCAACCGCGAACTCGACGCCTTCGCCTACGCCGTCTCGCACGACCTGCGCGCGCCGCTGCGCGCGATGTCGGGCTTCAGCACGGCGCTGCTGGAGGACTGCGCCGGGCAGCTCGATGCCGACGGCCGCGCGTATCTCGACCAGATCATCGCGGGCAGCCGGCGCATGGGCGAGCTGATCGACGGCCTGCTGGCGCTGTCGCGCAGCACGCGCGGCGAGCTGCGCCGCGAGCGCGTCGATGTGACCGCGATCATGGCGCGCGTGCGCGAGGAACTCGAAGCGGACGAACCGCAGCGGCGCGTGCACTGGCAGGTCGAGCCGGACCTGCACGTCTGGGGCGATGCCGGCATGCTCGATGCGGTGTTCGCGAACCTCGCCGGCAACGCCTGGAAGTACACCGCCCGCACCGCCGATCCCGTCATCCGCGTGCAGGCGGCAGAGGCCGCTGCCGGCTTCCTGTGCGTGTGCGTCAGCGACAACGGCGCCGGCTTCGACCCGCGCCACGCCGGCAAGCTGTTCCTGCCGTTCCAGCGCCTGCATCGCCAGGACGAGTTTCCCGGCCTCGGCATCGGCCTTGCAACCGCGCAGCGCATCGTGCACCGCCACGGCGGCACGATCGCCGCAAGCGCCGCGCCCGGTCTCGGCGCCCGTTTCTGCATCACGCTGCCCGGTCCGCAGGTGGCCTCCGAAGAGCCCGAATCATGAAGACCTTGCTGATCGTCGAAGACAACCCGCAGGACGAGCTGCTGATCCGCCGCGCCCTGCGCAAGGCCGCGCTCGCCAATCCCGTCGATGTGGTGCGCGACGGCCAGCAGGCGCTCGACTGGCTGTGGCGCGAAGGCGAGTTCGCCGGCTACCCCGACACCGGCCTGCCGGCCGTCGTGCTGCTCGACCTGAGCCTGCCGCGCGTCAGCGGCCTCGACGTGCTCGAACGCCTGCGCGCCGATGCGCGCACGCGCCTGCAGCCGATCGTGGTCCTGACCTCCTCGGACGAGGAGCGTGACCGCCTCACCAGCTACGCCCATGGCGCCAACGCCTTCGTGCGCAAGCCCCTCGACTTCGCCGAGTTCGCCGAGGCGGTCGCGCGCATCGGCGTGTTCTGGCTGATGACCAACGTCGGCCCGGCCTGAAGGGGCGCCGCAGCGCGCAGCGGCATCCGGGCGCATCGCCGCGTGCGGCGCACGGGGAAAAGGCGACCGTCCGCTCAATGCCTTGCAAGGGTTTTTCCGCAGGCTCTCACACGCTCCGGCTGCCGGCCCGGTGCCGGGCCGCGAGCTTCACGTAGTTTTCGGCCGAATAGCCGAGGAACTCGATCTCGCGCTCGCTGAGCGGGCGCTGCTGCCGCGCCGGGCTGCCGACGTACAGGAAGCCGCCTGCGAGCTGCTTGCCCGGCGGCACCACGCAGCCGGCGCCGAGCATCGCGCCGGCGCCGATCCCGGCGCCGTCCATGACGATCGCCCCCATGCCGATCAGGCAGCGATCACCAATCGTGCAGGCGTGCAGCAGCGCCTGATGGCCGATGGTCACGTCCTCGCCCACGGTCGTGGCGCGCCCTCCGGGACAGAAACGCGAATCGTGCGTGACGTGGATGACGGTCCCGTCCTGCACGTTGCTGCGCGCGCCGATGCGGATCGACTGGATGTCGCCGCGCACCACGCACATCGGCCAGATCGAGGCTTCGGCGCCGATCTGCACGTCGCCGATGACGACGGCGCTGTCGTCGATCCAGGCGCTGGCGGCGATATGCGGGACGAGATTTTCGAAACTGCGGATCGGCATCGGGCAATTCTCCGGGGCAGGCAGTCGGAATACGAACATTATTTTGCACTATGAAAGTGCATGTGCGGAAAATCGCACAATGCGCATTGTCGTATGTGTGGAATTCCGCTAATGTGGATAGACAATGGTCTGAATTTCAACCATTAACACTGCCTATTCATGTGATTGTCGTAGAGGTAGACAGGATGGAGCGCAGTCCTCGCAAAGTCCGCAAGCTGCTGGTGGCCAACCGCAGCGAGATCGCCATCCGTGCGATGCGTGCCGCCGCCGAGCTCGGCATCGCCACCGTCGCGATCTATTCGGAGGAAGACCGTTTCGCGCTGCACCGCTTCAAGGCCGACGAGAGTTACCGCGTCGGTCAGGGCCGAAAACCCATCCAGGCCTATCTCGACATCGACGACATCCTGCGCGTCGCCAAAGAGGCCGGTGCCGACGCCATCCATCCCGGCTACGGCTTCCTGTCCGAGAACCCCGACTTCGCCGAAGCCTGCGCGCAGAACGGCATCCTGTTCATCGGTCCCTCGCCCGAGGTCATGCGCACGCTCGGCAACAAGGTCGCCGCGCGCAACGCCGCGGTCGCCGCCGGCGTGCCGGTGATGCCGGCCACCGGCCCGCTGCCGCGCGATCTCGACGAAGTGAAGAAGATGGCTGCCGCCATCGGCTTCCCGTTCATGCTCAAGGCGAGCTGGGGCGGCGGCGGTCGCGGCATGCGCGTGATCGAGACCGAGGCCGATCTCGGTCCGCAGATCGAGGTCGCCCGGCGCGAGGCCGCCGCGGCCTTCGGCAATGACGAGGTCTATCTCGAAAAGCTCGTGCGCCGCGCGCGCCACGTCGAGGTGCAGATCCTCGGCGACCGGCACGGCAACATCGTCCACCTGTTCGAGCGCGACTGCACGGTGCAGCGGCGCAACCAGAAGGTGGTCGAGCGCGCCCCGGCGCCGTATCTCGACGAGGCCACGCGCAGCGAACTCTGCGAATCGGCGCTGCGCCTCGCGCGCCAGGTCGGCTACACGGCCGCCGGCACCGTCGAATTCCTGATGGATGCCGACACCGGCAGGTTCTACTTCATCGAGGTCAACCCGCGCATCCAGGTCGAGCACACCGTCACCGAGCAGGTGACCGGCGTCGACCTGATCAAGGCGCAGATCCGCGTCTGCGAGGGTGCGGCGATCGGCACGCCGGCGAGCGGCGTGCCGGCGCAGGCCGACATCCGCCTGCACGGTCATGCGCTGCAGTGCCGCGTGACCACCGAGGACCCGGAGAACGGCTTCACGCCCGACTACGGCCGCATCCAGGCCTACCGCAGCGCCGCCGGCTTCGGCATCCGCCTCGACGCCGGCACCGCGTACTCGGGCGCCGTGATCACGCCGTATTACGACTCGCTGCTCGTGAAGGTCACGGCCTGGTCGCAGGATTCCGACGACGCCATCCGGCGCATGGACCGGGCGCTGCGCGAGTTCCGCGTGCGCGGGCTGTCGACGAACCTCGCCTTCCTCGTCAACGTCATCAATCACGCGCAGTTCCGGGACGGCAGCTACATCACGCGCTTCATCGACGAGACGCCGGAGCTCTTCCACTTCCCGAAGCGGCGCGACCGCGCCACGCGCCTGCTGCGTTTCATCGCCGAGACCACCGTCAACGGCAACCCCGAGGTCGACGGCCGTGCCCCGGCCGAGAGCCGCCAGCCGGCGCTGCTGCCGAGCGCGCACCCCGGTGCCCCGAAGCCCGGCACGCGCGACAGGCTGCTGGAAATCGGCCCCGAGGCGTTCTCGAAGTGGATGCGCGCCGAAACGCGCGTGCTGCTGACCGACACGACGATGCGCGATGCGCACCAGTCGCTGCTCGCGACGCGCATGCGCACCGACGACATGCTGACGATCGCGCCGTACTACGCCGCGCTGCTGCCGGAGCTGTTCTCGCTCGAATGCTGGGGCGGCGCGACCTTCGACGTGGCGATGCGCTTCCTGAAGGAAGACCCGTGGGAGCGCCTCGCCGGCCTGCGCGAGCGCGTGCCGAACCTCCTGTTCCAGATGCTGCTGCGCGGCGCCAACGCCGTCGGCTACACCAGCTATCCGGACAACGTCGTGCGCTTCTTCGTGAAGCAGGCGGCCGAGTGCGGCATGGACGTGTTCCGCGTGTTCGACAGCCTGAACTGGGTCGAGAACATGCGTGTGGCGATGGATGCCGTGCTCGAATCCGGCAAGCTCTGCGAGGCGACGCTCTGCTACACCGGCGACATGCTCGCGGCCGGTCCGAACAAGTACGACCTCAAGTACTACGTGACGATGGCGAAGGAGCTGGAGAAGGCCGGCGCACACATCCTCGCGGTCAAGGACATGGCCGGCGTCGCCCGCCCGGCGGCGATCCGCAAGCTCGTCACGACGCTGCGCGAGGAAACCGGCCTGCCGATCCACTTCCACACCCATGACACCTCCGGCATCAGCGCCGCCAGCGTGCTCGCGGCGGTCGAGGCCGGCTGCGATGCCGTCGATGGCGCGATGGACGCGATGAGCGGCCTGACCTCGCAGCCGAATCTCGGCTCGATCGCCGTCGCGCTCGCCGACACCGAGCGCGATCCGGGCGTCGACCGCTCCGCGATGCGCGCGATCTCGCACTACTGGGAAGGCGTGCGCCGCTTCTACACCGGCTTCGAGAGCGACATCCGCTCCGGCACGGCCGATGTCTACCGCCACGCGATGCCGGGCGGCCAGTACACCAACCTGCGCGAGCAGGCGCGTTCGCTCGGCATCGATCACCGCTGGGACGAGGTTGCCGAGGCCTACGCGCAGGTCAACGAGCTGTTCGGTGACATCGTCAAGGTGACGCCGACCTCGAAGGTCGTCGGCGACATGGCGCTGATGATGGTCACGCAGGGCCTGAGTGCTGCCGACGTGCAGGACCCGGCGCGCGAGATCGCCTTCCCCGAGTCGGTCGTGCAGCTCTTCCACGGCGACCTCGGTCAGCCGCCGGGCGGCTGGCCGGAAACGCTGATGCGCAAGGTGCTCAACGGCAAGGAGGCGCTGACCGTGCGCCCCGGCGCCGACCTGCCGCCGGCCGACCTCGAAGCGATCCGCAAGGAAGCCGCCACGAAGACCGGCCGCGAGATCGGCGACTACGAGCTGGCCTCGTACCTGATGTACCCGAAGGTCTACACCGACTACGCGAAGGCGCGCAGCCAGTTCGGCGACACCGCGCTGCTGCGCACGCCGGTGTTCTTCTACGGCCTGGAGATCGGCGCGGAAACGACGATCGAGCTCGAAAAGGGCAAGACGCTGCTGGTGCGCCTGCTCGCGGTCAGCGAGCCGGACGACGAAGGCTTCCGCAAGGTGTTCCTGGAGCTGAACGGCCAGGGCCGCAGCGTCAAGGTGCAGCAGAAGGGCTTGGAGGCGATGTCCCGCGCCCATCCGAAGGCCGAGGACGGCAATCCGCATCACGTCGCCGCGCCGATGCCGGGCATGGTCATCAGCGTCGCGGTGCGCCCGGGCCTGAAGGTCGAGCGCGGCGATGCGCTGGTGTCGATCGAGGCGATGAAGATGGAATCGGTGATCCGCGCCGAACGCCCCGGCGTCGTCAAGGAAGTCCACGTCGCCGTCGGGACGGTGGTGGATGCGAAGGATCTGATGGTGGTGATGGGCTGAGCCGGATGGCTGAACGGGCAGGGAGGCCCGGTGCAGATGAACAAAGCCGCTCCGGGTCCGGACCCGGGGCGGCTTTTGTTCTGGCGATCCGAAAGTCTATGCTGATCACATTCCTCCCCGCCGACGGGCGCCAGTCACGATTCGGCAAATGGCCATCGGGTGTGACATGAGCGGACATGACGCAGATTTCTACGGCTGGACCCGGGAACAGGCCGCCGCCTTGCGGGCCGGCCGTTTCGATACGCTGGATCGTGAGGCGCTGGCCGAGGAAATCGAAAGCATGGGCAACCGTGAACGGCGCGAACTGGTCAATCGACTGGCGGTGCTGCTTTGTCATTTGCTGAAATGGCAATATCAGCCGGAACGTCGGGGTTCGAGCTGGCGATCGACGATCCGTGAGCAGCGGCGGCAGGTGGCGCTGATTCTGCGCGACAATCCGAGTCTGCGGCCGAAACTGCCGGAATTGCTGGCGGATGCGTATGAATACGGTGCCGAGGATGCGCTGGAGGAAACCGGCTTCTTCAAGGCGCCCTGGCCGCAGCAGTGTCCGTTCGGGATGGAGCAGGTGCTGGCGGCGGACTTCTGGCCGGTGTGAAGGGTGACGGGTGTTCCCTGAATCTGATTTGCCATGGGGCCGGCTGATCAGGGAGTTGAAGTATTCCTGTCACTCGCCACCGTGTTCCGGTATCCGTGGTTTCATACCGATAACCATCCGGGGCGAGTACCGCAGTATGGGGATGATTTCCGGTTTTCTGGCGGTGCTGGTATTTTTAATCAGTCTGGCCATGTCCTTGCCGGCGGATGCCGCAGGGCTTGAAGTAAGAGAACCATCCAGAATGGTTGTTGCTTCAAGCGGCGCCGATGTTCCGGATGCATTCTGCAAAGGGTTGGCGCTTGCTCCGAAGCAGGTGCGTGTTTTTTTCGGCGTGCCCATGTGGTGAGTCCGGAAGAATTTTCCGAAAATCAGGATTGGCTGCCGTGTA
>NZ_DAOLKE010000110.1:0-10397 GCF_035331805.1 Plasticicumulans sp.
GGGCTATCTGATCAAGGTGTTGAACGGGCAGATGATTTAGATGCGTTTGCCCTGACCCCCACCCCCTCATGAGCAGGGCCTATACCAACACCTGTCTGTTTGCACAGATATTGTTGGAATCCTGGTTCACGGCTCCGGATAGATTGTCTTCCACTCGCGCTTCATGTCGATGACGGTCCACCCCTGCTTCACGGCCAGATCCAGCGCATCTGCAAGCCGGCCTACCGCGGATTCGCGGTCATACGCCCACTCACGCTGCGCATCCGTGTGGTGCACGATGACACCAAGACGCTTGCCAGTACCTGCGGTGGCCAATTGCAGCATCTGCAGATCGCCATCCGAGTTACCGAATGCCGCGATCGGGCGGCGACCGATATGCTGATGGATGCCGACAGGCTTGCCGGTCTTGTCGTCAATGAAATTGACTTCGGGCAGCCGGACCAGTACCGGCTTGTCATCCTGCATTTCAAACCGGGTTTTGATGCTGCTGCCGACCACCTGCTCGGGTGGAACGCCATACACCCGCTCCGCCCACGGACGCATGAACTCGATGCCGCCGCCCGACACGATAAAGGTCTTGAAGCCATTGGCACGCAGATAGCCCAAAACTTCGAGCATGGGCTGGTACACCATACCGGTATACGGTTTGTGGGTAACCGGATGCTTCGCAGTCGCCAGCCAGTCTTCGACCAGTCTGGCAAACTCGTCGGTAGTCATGCCGGCGTGCGTCTCCATCACCAGATCCAGCAACGCCTTCTCCCCCCCCGCCAGCGCCTTCTTGAAGTCCCCCTTGAGTACCGACGCAAACGGTTCGCGGGTCTGCCACTCCGGATGCTGCGGCGCGAGCGTCCTGACGCGGTCGAATGCAAAGAGCGCCTGAAAGTACATCGGTTGTTCGGCCCACAGCGTGCCATCGTTGTCGAATACGGCGATGCGTTCAGGCGCAGGTACGAAATCCGGCGAGCCCTCACGGGTGACGGCAGCCACGAAGTCGATGATGGCTTTCCTGGACGCCCCATCCTGCCATGACGGCAACGGGTTATCCGTTGCACTCCGGCCTTCCGGGAAGATGAAAAATGACAGCCCGATGATGATTGTCAGTGCAACCGATTTCAGAAATTGCATCAGGAATCCCCCCTTGTCCTTTCGAACATTTGTCGAGCAACAACCACGCCGGCACCGGAATCGTTTTAGATTTTTTTGTAATTGCGGGGCTTTCGACAGAAGCCACTGATCCGGATCAATGATCCGGTTTTTCACGCAGCAGCAAGACTTGCCGGCATGGCATCGACCTTGCCGGAAGATTTCCTGCGCCCGCACCGGTTCAGGCCGGGCTGGATTTGCACGATGCAGATGAAAATTAAAATTTATAAGTAATTGTTTTAATTATAAAAATTTAGACTTTTCGCAAACCCCTCCACGCAGCGGATACTACCCGGCGAGCCCCCCCGATTGCGGGGAGATGCTTTGGCCTGTAGGGTAGCAACTCTAGTGGCACCTGCCACCCCGAACGCACGAATCCACATGATTCCGATCCATCCGGCTCCTGCCTCACCCGAACTCAGGCTGCCCGGGCTCGCCGCCGGCGACAGCTATCGCTTCCATACCATGGTCAAGCCCAGCGGTGCGCAGTGCAATCTGGATTGCCGCTACTGCTTCTACCTGCACAAGGAAGACCTGCTGCACCAGCCCAGGGTGCCGCGCATGAGCGAATCTCTGCTTGAGGCGCATATCCGGCAATACATAGAAGCGCAGACCGGCGAGGAGGTGGTGTTCAGCTGGCAGGGTGGCGAACCGACACTGATGAAGCTGGATTTCTTCCGCCGTATCGTCGAGTTGCAGGCCAGATACCGGAAACCCGGCCAGCGCATCGAGAACGACCTGCAGACCAATGGCATCCTGCTTGACGATGAGTGGGCTGTTTTCCTCAAGCAGCATGATTTTCTGGTCGGACTGTCGATCGACGGCCCGGCCGAGCTACATGACAAGTACCGCTACAGCAAGGGCGGCAGGCCGACGCACGCGCGCGTGATGGCCGCCGTCGCGCTGCTGCACCAGCATCAGGTGCCGTTCTCGGCCCTGTGCGTCGTCAACCGCGACAACGCCAAAAAGCCGATCGACGTCTACCGTTTCCTGCGCGATCAGGTCCGGCCACGCAGCATCCAGTTCATGCCCGGTCTGGGAAGCCACGATTTCCATTCGGTGGCACCGGGACACTGGAATGTCGACAGCCTGCCGCTGCTGGGCTCGGCACGCGCGCGACCGGGAGCCCCCGATTCAGTGGTCACTGAATGGTCGGTCGATCCGGACGACTGGGGCTACTTTCTAAACCGGGTGTGGGATGAGTGGTTCAAGCGTGATTTCGGCCGCGTGTTCATAGACCAGTTCGAGAACGTGGTTTCGATGATGTTCGGTGCCGGTTCCCAGAAGTGCGTGACCAGCCGCATCTGTGGCAAGGCTCTGGCCATCGAGCACAATGGCGACCTGTATTCGTGCGATCACTTCGTCTACCCGGAATACCGGCTGGGCAATATCACTGCGACGCACGAGGGTGACCTGGCGTTTTCCGACGCGCAAAAGCGCTTCGCCTTCGCCAAGTCCGACACGCTGCCGAAATACTGCCAGTCCTGTCCGTACCTTGCGCTGTGCTGGGGCAACTGCCCGAAGGATCGCTTCATCAGGGCCCCCGATGGCGAAGCCGGTCTGCACTATCTGTGCTCGGGCCTGAAGGCGTTCTATCGCAAGGCAACCTCCGCACGCCGCGAACTGGCCCGGCGGCTGGGACGGGCGTAACCGTTCGCTGATGCCGGCATTGAACCCCGCGAGTCCGCGGGGCTCATGCCGGCACGCGACAAATGCAGGGTTTTCCCCTCTCCCCCGAAGGGGCGAGGGGCTGAAAAGCAAAGCGTTCCGGCGTGATCGGCCTCACACCGCCAGATGCGCCCGCACCACCTCGTCGGTCAGCTCCGGCATCGTGCCGGTGGCGACGGTGCGGCCCTTCTCCATGATCGCGAAGTCGGTGCCGAGGCGGCGTGCGAACGGCAGCTTCTGTTCGACCAGCAGCACGGTCAGACCGATCTCGCGGTTCAGCCGGATGATGATGTCGCCGATCTCGCGCACGATGTTCGGCTGGATGCCCTCGTTCGGCTCATCGAGGATCAGCAGTTCCGGTTCGAGCACCAGCGCCCGGCCGATCGCGAGCTGCTGCTGCTGGCCGCCGGACAGATCGCCGCCGCGCCGGTGCAGGAACTGCTTCAGGATCGGGAACAGCTCGAAGATGCGCTCGGGCACCGCTTCGAGACCGTTCGGGCGGATGCCGAGGCCGACCTGCAGGTTCTCGCGCACGGTGAGCTGCGGGAAGATCTCGCGCCCCTGCGGCACGTAGCCGATGCCGATGCGCGCGCGCTGGTGCGCGGGCTGCTTCAGCAGGTTCGCGCCGTTGAACCGCACCTGCCCGCCGAAGGTCGGCGCCAGCCCCATGATCGCGCGCAGCGTCGTGGTCTTGCCGACGCCGTTGCGGCCCATCAGGCAGGTGCACGAGCCGCGGCGCACCGTCAGGTTCATGTTCCAGAGGATCTGGCTCTGCCCGTAGCGCAGGTTGACCTGATCGACCGTCAGCAGCGCATCGGCCGCCGTGGATTCCTGCAGCACCGCCGCCATCACGCCCCCTCCCCGAGATACACCTCGACCACCTTCGGATTGCTCTGGATCGCGTCCATCGTGCCCTCGGCGAGCACGTGGCCCTCGTGCAGCACCGTGACCTTGCGCGCGATCGAACGCACGAAGGCCATGTCGTGCTCGACGACGACGACCGAATGCTTTCCGGCCAGCGAGTTCAGCAGCTCGGCGGTCTGCTCGGTCTCCTGCTCGGTCATGCCGGCGACCGGCTCGTCGACCAGCAGCAGGCGCGGGTTCTGCATCAGCAGCATGCCGATCTCCAGCCACTGCTTCTGGCCGTGCGACAGGCTGCCGGCGAGCTGGCGCTCGTAGCCGTTGAGGCCGATGGTCGCGAGCACCCCGGCGATGCGTGCGCGCTGCTCGTCGCTCAGGCGCGCGAACAGCGCCCGGCGCACGCGCTTGTCGGCCTGCATCGCCAGTTCGAGGTTCTCGAACACCGAGTGGCCCTGGAACACGGTCGGCTTCTGGAACTTGCGGCCGATGCCGAGCTGCGCGATCTCGGACTCGCGCAGTTCGAGCAGGTTGACGTTCTGGCCGAAGTACACGGTGCCGGTGTCCGGACGGGTCTTGCCGGTGATGATGTCCATCATCGTCGTCTTGCCGGCGCCGTTCGGGCCGATGATGCAGCGCAGCTCGCCGTCGTCGATCGACAGGTTCAGGTCGTTGATCGCCTTGAAGCCGTCGAAGCTGACGCTGACGCTTTCGAGGTACAGGATCGCGCCGTGCGAAACGTCCGGCACCGGCCGGTCGCGCACGTCGGCCGGCAGCGGCTCGCGCGGCGTGGCCGGCGGTTTCGGCGGCGCTTCGGAGGCGTCGTGCAGCATCTGCGCGCCCTTCAGGGCATCACCGGCAGGGGTGACGGGCGGGATCACGGGATTCATGCGCGGGCCTCCGCGGCTCGGGTGCGGCGCAGGCGCCGGAACAGGCCGGTCAGGCCCTCGGGCAGGAACAGCGTCACCAGCACGAACAGGCCGCCGAGCGCGTACAGCCAGAACTCCGGCGCCACGGCCGTGAACACGCTCTTGAGGCCGTTGACGCTGGCCGCGCCGATCACGGCCCCGACCAGCGTGCCGCGCCCGCCGACCGCGACCCAGACAGCCATCTCGATCGACTGCGCCGGCGCCAGCTCGCTCGGGTTGATGATGCCGACCTGCGGCACGTACAGCGCACCGGCCAGACCGCAGAGCACCGCCGACAGCGTCCAGATCGCGAGCTTGTAGTACAGCGGCTCGTAGCCGCAGAACATCACGCGGCTCTCGGCGTCGCGGATCGCGGTCAGCACGCGCCCGGCACGCGAGCGCACGATCGCGCGGGCGAGCAGATACACGCCGAGCAGCACCAGCGCCGTCAGCCAGTACAGTGCCACGCGCACCGAGGGCTCGCTGAGCGTGAAGCCGAGCAGGCGCTTGAAGTCGGTCAGGCCGTTGTTGCCGCCGAAGCCGGTCTCGTTGCGGAAGAACAGCAGCATCAGCGCGAAGGTCATCGCCTGCGTGATGATCGAGAAGTACACGCCCTTGATGCGCGAGCGGAACGCGAACCAGCCGAACACGAAGGCGAGCAGCCCCGGCACGGCGAGCGCCATCAGCAGTGCGAACGGGAAGTACTCGAAGCCGTGCCAGAACCACGGCAGCTCCTTCCAGTTCAGGAACACCATGAAGTCCGGCAGCTCCGAGCGGTAGACGCCCTCGCCGGCCATGCTGCGCATCAGGTACATGCCCATCGCGTAGCCGCCGAGCGCGAAGTACACGCCGTGGCCGAGCGACAGGATGCCGGTGTAGCCCCAGATCAGGTCCATCGCCAGCGCCACCAGCGCGTAGCAGCAGAACTTGCCGGCGAGCGGGATCAGCCAGTCGGGCACGTGCAGCGGACTGGTCTCGGGCAGTGCGTTGAGCACCGGCACCGCCACCAGCAGCAGTGCCGCGACCACGAAGAAGCCGACCCAGCCGCGGGTCGTATGCAGATTGCGGATGCCGTGCATCGGTTCAGCCCTCCACCGCCCGGCCCTTCATCGCGAACAGCCCCTGCGGCCGCCACTGGATGAACAGGATGATGAAGCCGAGCAGCGCGATCTTGCCGAGCACCGCGCCCATCGACGGCTCCAGGAACTTGTTGACGATGCCGAGCCCCATGCCGCCGGCGACCGCGCCGGCGAGCTTGCCGACGCCGCCGAGCACCACGACCATGAAGGAATCGACGATGTAGGCCTGCCCGAGCTCCGGGCCGACGTTGCCGAGCTGCGACAGCGCCACGCCGGCGAGCCCCGCCACGCCGGCGCCGAGCGCGAAGGTGCCGGCATCGACGCGGCGCGTGTCGATGCCCATCGCCGCGGCCATGCCGCGGTTCTGCGTCACCGCGCGCACGCGCAGGCCGAGCCGGGTCTTCTGGAACAGCAGCCAGACCGTCACCAGCACCGCCAGCGCGAACAGGATCGTCGCGATGCGGTTGTACGGCAGCACCAGCTGCTGCGTGAGCTGGATGCCGCCCGACAGCCACGAGGGATTGGCGACCTCGACGTTCTGCGCACCGAAGATCAGGCGCACGGTCTGGATCAGGATCAGCGACAGGCCGAAGGTCGCGAGCAGGGTTTCGAGCGGCCGGCCGTACAGGTGGCGCAGCACGACGCGCTCCAGCGCCCAGCCGACCGCCGCCGCGCTCAGGAAGGCCACCGGCAGCGCCGCGAGCAGATACCAGTCGAAGGCCCCGGGCAGGTAGGCGCGGAACAGGTTCTGCACGACGTAGGTCGCGTAGGCGCCGATCATCAGCAGCTCGCCGTGCGCCATGTTGATGACGCCCATCAGCCCGAAGGTGATCGCCAGCCCGAGCGCGGCGAGCAGCAGCACGCTGCCGAGCGACAGGCCGTAGAACAGGTTGGCGCCCTGGTCGCGCAGCCACTGGCGGTCACCGATGGCCGTGATCGCCTTCTGCGCCGCAGCGCGGATTTCGGGGTCATCGCCGCTCGCGAGCGGCTGCAGCCGGCCGAGCACGGTCAGCTCGCCGTCATTGGCGAGCACGGCGAGTGCGGCGAGCTTCTTGTCCTTGTCGGGACTGTCGAGATCGAGCGGCGCCAGCGCGAGCTTCAGCGCCGTCACCACTTCCGGGTCCTGCTCCTCGGCGAGTGCGGCGCGCAGCGCCGGTTCGGCGCTCGCCGATGGCCGGTCATTCAAGGCCCGCGCGGCACCGAGACGCTCGGCGCGGTCCTCGGAGCGCAGGCGCGCTCGCTCGATGGAACTGGCGAGCACGCGGCGCACGGCGTTGGTCATCGCCGGCGCATCACCGGCGGCACCGGTCCACGGCTGACCGTCAGCGGCGTTGACCCGCTGGCCGTCGCGGGTGCGGATGAGGACGGCGCCCGGCGCGATCGTCAGCCGACCCTCGTCGAGGGCGACCAGCACGCGGCTGGCGCGCGGATCACGGCTCTGTGCCAGCACGTCGAGGGCGCTGCGCAGCGTCTTCGGGTCTTCGGCCAGCGCCGCGAGCGTGGCATCGATCTTCGGATCGACTGCGGCGGAAACGGGCTGTGCCAGCGGCAGCAGCAGGAGGCAGAACAGCAGTGCCGCCAGAGTCGACAGGCTCGGACGCGACCGGACAGGAGGATTCATGCGCAACCTCGGGGGGCCGACGGAAAGAAGCCGCCGGGACGCCGGTCTGCGGGCCGAAGCCTGGGTTCTTCGGACGGGTGGCCGGCGTCCCCGCGGGGCGACGCTGCCGGAGCCGGCGAAAGAACCGGCTCCGGCTCGCCGTCGACCGCAGGCAGGACTGCGGGGAGCGGCGGACGATGCGAAAGCGTGCGGCCCGACCCTGCGGGTGACGCCTGCGCATCGCATCCGTGCCGCGGACGCGGCACGGAACGCGCAGCGGACTGGCGCGGCGGGACGGCTTACTTGTACTTCGGTTCGGTGCAGTTGCCGCAGACCCACGGATAGGTCCAGTCGGCGACCTTCTTGGCGCTGTCCGGGATGTACGGCGACCAGGCCTGGGCGCGGATCGGGCCTTCGGTCTTCCAGACGATGTTGAACTGGCCGTCAGCCTGGATCTCGGCGATGTACACCGGCTTGTGCAGGTGGTGGTTCTTGGCGTCGAGCGACTCGACGAAGCCCGACGGCGTCTTGAAGGTCTGGTAGCCGAGCGCCTGGCGCACGGCATCGACGTCGGTGGTGCCGGCCTGCACGACCGCCTGCGCCCACATGTGGATGCCGGTGTAGGTGGCCTCCATCGGGTCGTTGGTCACGCGCTTGTCGCCGCCCGGCAGCTTGTTCTTGGCGACGTATTCCTTCCACGCCTTGATGAAGGCCTCGTTCTCCGGCGACTTGATCGACATGAAGTAATTCCAGGCCGCGAGGTGACCGACCAGCGGCTTGGTGTCGATGCCGCGCAGTTCCTCCTCACCGACCGAGAACGCCACGACCGGCACGTCGGTGGCCTTCAGGCCGGCGTTGCCGAGTTCCTTGTAGAACGGCACGTTGGAATCGCCGTTGATCGTCGAGACCACGGCCGTGCGCTTGCCGGCGGAGGCGAACTTCTTGATGTCGGCGACGATGGTCTGGTAGTCGCTGTGCCCGAACGGCGTGTAGGTCTCCATGATGTCGTCATCGGAGACGCCCTTCGAATGCAGGAAGGCGCGCAGGATCTTGTTGGTGGTGCGCGGGTACACGTAGTCGGTGCCGAGCAGCACCCAGCGCTTGGCAGCGCCGCCGTCCTCGGACATCAGGTACTCGACGGCCGGGATCGCCTGCTGGTTCGGCGCGGCACCGGTGTAGAAGACGTTGTACGAGGACTCCTCGCCTTCGTACTGCACCGGGTAGAACAGCAGGCCGTTCAGTTCCTCGAACACCGGCAGCACGGACTTGCGCGACACCGAGGTCCAGCAGCCGAACGTGACCGCAACCTTCTCCTTCTGCAGCAGCTCGCGCGCCTTCTCGGCGAACAGCGGCCAGTTCGAGGCCGGATCGACGACGACGGCTTCGAGCTTCTTGCCGAGCAGGCCGCCCTTGGCGTTGATTTCCTCGATGGTCATCAGCGCCACGTCCTTCAGCGACGTTTCCGAGATGGCCATCGTGCCGGACAGCGAATGCAGGATGCCGACCTTGATGGTGTCGGCCGCATGCGCGCTGCTGCCGGCCAGGGCGAGCGCGAGACCACCGGCCAGCGTGCCCAGGAAGAAGGTGCGGGTCTTGAGCATGGAAAATCCTCGATACGGTTCTGTTTGTGGTCGTCCCCTCGCGGGCACTCCGAACGGAATGCCCCCCCTGGACGCAGGAACCTTTCGAGCATTCGCCATGCCAAAGGCCGGCTTCACTGCCGGTTCATGGCTTTGCGGCAACGCATCATGTTGACGACTGCTGTAGAGCGAAGCTTACGCACCACAATCGTGCATCACTGAAATCAATATGAACCAAAGTGGTGCGCATGCGCCTTCGGCTGCACCATCGCCGCAATATGCCTCCTTACGGCGATGCACCATTATTGAAATCAGGCAACTTAAATTTCAGAAAGCTCAGTGGATATCAGCATCACCATCCCGAACCGCCGGCATCGACCGGCGCACGGGACTGAAGCCCGAAGCCCGCGGATTGCAGACGCAGCCGTGACGCCCGTCCTGCGAATCGCCCGATCGTCGCCCGGAGACAGGCTGGATGATCGCCGGACAACTGGCCGGCGCCGGAAGCAAGACTGGCGCCGGACCGCTCACCCTTGGCCTGAACTGCCTCGGGGTCTGAGGGAGAATCCAGGCCTTGCGCGTGCCCGCCCCCGTTCACCGCAGCAGACGGACGAAGGGAGGACATGCGTCACGATACGCGCCTGACGCCGGTGAAAACGTCGACGGAGAATGGACGGAAGGAGATCGGGCCAGAAAAGAAAAAGGGTTGCGGTTTGCCCGCAACCCTTTGATATCATTTTCATTCGCTGAAGATGGTGGGCCGTGTAGGACTCGAACCTACAACCAATTGATTAAGAGTCAACTGCTCTACCAATTGAGCTAACGGCCCGTTTTTTCGGGCATCCGGACCGCAGCGCGGTCCGGAATGAACTGATGGGGTGACTGATGGGGCTCGAACCCACGACAACCGGAATCACAATCCGGGGCTCTACCAACTGAGCTACAGCCACCACTGAAACCTGATTGCACGACTGCCGGGAGTGGCGCGCCCGGCAGGATTCGAACCTGCTACCCTCGGCTTAGAAGGCCGATGCTCTATCCGCATGAGCTACGGGCGCGGCGTTCGTCAGGACCGGCGCGCCGGGCTGGATGGTCGGGGTAGAGGGATTTGAACCCCCGACACCCTGCTCCCAAAGCAGGTGCGCTACCAGACTGCGCTATACCCCGCCGAGTCAGCCAGCGCTTGCAACAGGGTGCGTGCAAGGCCCGTCATTCTACGGATCGACGATTTCGCGTCAAGCCTCGGTCTGACGCCTGACTCAGGCCCGCCGCCAGCTCGTGCCCTGCGGACCGTCCTCCAGCACCACGCCCTGCGCGGCCAGCAGATCGCGGATGCGGTCGGACTCGGCCCACTGCTTCGCCTTGCGCGCAGCGGTGCGCTCGGCGATCAATCTCTCGATTTCGTCTACTGACAATCCCACAAAGAACTCGATCGATGTCTTTACATCTTCAGTTCTCGTAGAAATCTGAAAAGTCAAGTATCCCTTAAGAAAATCGTCGGCATCGCCGCCGAGCAGGCCGAGCACGCCGCCCAGCGCGCGCAGCGTCGCCGCCAGCGCAT
>NZ_DAOLKE010000111.1:0-10298 GCF_035331805.1 Plasticicumulans sp.
CCCCCGCCCGCAGCCGGCGGGGCGGCCGGCGGCGAACCGGCGGCGGGCGGCGGCAGCGGGTCCTCGCGGATGACGACCGGCTTCGCATCGGCCCCGGGCGGGGGCGTGGACGAATAATGCGTGCGGCCTTCGGCATCGACCCACTTGTAGACCGCGGCATCGGCGGGCAGGGCGCCGAGTGCGAGCCAGCCGAGAACCAGCAGCAGGGCCGGGCGGGCGCGGTTCATGATGCGTACTCCTGCGGTTTCAGCGTGTTGGGAGGGCGGTCGTGCGGCGGGAATGCCCGCCGTCCTTGACCTTTGGGGGGGCTGCGGATAGTTTGCCCGGTCCGTGCGAACTGGCTGCCACCGATGACCCCGTCCGCGACTCCGCGGGCGGTGCCCGAAAGGCCGTTCCTGCTGATCCGCGGGGCGCGCAGCCACGACGATACCGGCGATTTTGCCAGTCTGCGCGGCGCCACGCCGCCGTCAACCCATATGCCCAGTCCCAGGAGGCTCCTGCCGTGGAACTCACCGGTGCCGAGATCGTTGTCCGTTGCCTGAAGGAAGAGGGGGTCGAATACCTCTTCGGCTATCCGGGCGGCTCCGTACTGCACATCTACGATGCGCTGCACGGCCAGGACGACGTGAAGCACGTGCTGGTGCGGCACGAACAGGCCGCCGCGCACGCCGCCGATGGTTACTCGCGTGCCTCGGGCAAGCCCGGCGTCGTGCTCGTGACCTCCGGTCCGGGCCTGACCAACGCCGTCACCGGCATCGCCACCGCCTACATGGATTCGGTGCCGATGGTGATCCTGTCCGGGCAGGTGCCGACCAAGCTGATCGGCAACGATGCCTTCCAGGAGGTCGACTCGGTCGGCATCACGCGTCCGTGCGTGAAGCACAACTTCCTGGTCAAGGACGTGAAGGACCTCGCGGTCACGATCAAGAAGGCTTTCTACATCGCCACGACCGGCCGCCCCGGTCCGGTGCTGGTCGACCTGCCGAAGGACATCACCGCTGCGCGCGTCGAGTTCGACTACCCGAAGAAGATCAAGCTGCGCTCGTACAACCCGACCGTGAAGGGCCACGCCGGCCAGATCCGCAAGGCGGTCGAGCTGCTGGTGCAGGCGCGCCGGCCGATGATCTACACCGGCGGCGGCGTCGTGCTGTCGGACGGTTCGAAGGATCTCGTCGAGCTCACCCGGCTGCTGAACTTCCCGATCACCAACACGCTGATGGGGCTCGGTGCCTATCCGGCCACCGACCGCCAGTTCGTCGGCATGCTCGGCATGCACGGCACCTATGAAGCGAATCTGGCGATGCATCACTGCGACGTGCTGTTCGCCGTCGGTGCGCGCTTCGATGACCGCGTGACCGGCAACCTCGAAAAGTTCTGCCCGAACGCCCGCATCATCCACATCGACATCGATCCGTCGTCGATCTCGAAGAACGTGCCGGTCGAGCTGCCGATCGTCGGCTCGGTGCCGAACGTGCTGCGCCAGATGATCGCGGTGCTGAAGGAGGAAGGCCTCAAGCCCGATGCCGAGGCCATCGCCCAGTGGTGGCGGCAGATCGACGAATGGCGCGCGATCGAGTCGCTCGCGTACCGCAACAGCGACACGATCATCAAGCCGCAGTACGTGGTCGAGCAGCTCTACAAGGTCACCGGCGGCCAGGCGATCGTGACCTCCGACGTCGGCCAGCACCAGATGTGGGCCGCGCAGTACTACCTGTTCGACCGTCCGCGCCAGTGGATCAACTCCGGCGGCCTCGGCACGATGGGCTTCGGCCTGCCGGCGGCGATGGGCGCGAAGTTCGCGTTCCCGGACCTCGACGTGGCCTGCATCACCGGCGAGGGCAGCATCCAGATGATGCTGCAGGAACTCTCGACGATGAAGCAGTACGGCACGCCGGTGAAGATCGTGAACCTGAACAACCGCTATCTGGGCATGGTGCGCCAGTGGCAGGAGTTCTTCTACGAGAAGCGCTACTCGATGTCGTACATGGAAGCGCTGCCGGACTTCCGCAAGCTCGCCGAGGCCTACGGCCACATCGGCCTGCAGATCGAGAAGCCGGCCGATGTCGAAGGGGCGCTGCGCGAGGCCTTCGCGATGAAGGACCGCACCGTGTTCCTCGACTTCCTGACCGATCCCGAAGAGAACGTCTACCCGATGATCCCTGCCGGCGGCGGCCAGGCCGAGATGCTGCTCGCCGGGCGCGACGCGATGAAGAACGTGCACGAAGAAGGGATGATCCTGGTGTAATCATGCGACACATCATTTCGATCCTGCTGGAGAACGAATCCGGCGCCCTGTCGCGCGTGGCGGGCCTGTTTTCCGCCCGCGGCTACAACATCGAGTCGCTGACCGTCGCGCCGACCGAGGATGAGTCGCTGTCGCGGCTGACGCTGGTCACCTACGGCAACGACGCGATCATCGAGCAGATCGTCAAGCAGCTGAACAAGCTG
Organism: Plasticicumulans sp.; assembly: GCF_035331805.1. Taxonomy (NCBI): domain Bacteria; kingdom Pseudomonadati; phylum Pseudomonadota; class Gammaproteobacteria; family Candidatus Competibacteraceae; genus Plasticicumulans; species Plasticicumulans sp. Next base: position 2,449 of record NZ_DAOLKE010000111.1, read on the forward strand.
ATCGACGTGGTCAAGCTCGTCGACCTGACCGAAGGGGCGCACATCGAGCGCGAGCTGATGCTCGTGAAGGTGCGCGCGACCGGCGAGCTGCGCGCCGAGATGTTCCGGCTCACCGAGATCTTCCGCGGCCGCATGCTCGACGTGTCCGAGAGCACGTACACGATCGAGATGACCGGCCCGAGCGACAAGCTCGATGCCTTCCTCGGCACCGTCGGTGCCGACAACGTCGTCGAGGTGGCGCGTTCCGGCGTCACCGGCATCGCGCGCGGGCCGAAGGGCCTGCACGTCTGAACGACTGACTCCACCTTCCTGGCGGGGCCGGCCGCTACCAAGGCCTGCCCCGCGCTACCGCCCGCAGGGAACTCCCGCATGAACGTTTACTACGACAAAGACGCCGACCTCTCCCTCATCCAGGGCAAGACCGTTGCCATCATCGGCTACGGCTCGCAGGGTCACGCCCACGCCAACAACCTCAGCGAGTCCGGCGTGCAGGTCGTCGTCGGCCTGCGTGCCGGCGGTGCCTCGTGGCAGAAGGCCGTCAACGCCGGCCTGAGCGTCAAGGAAGTCGACGCCGCCGTCGAGGGCGCCGACGTGGTCATGATCCTGCTGCCGGACGAGAACATCGCCGGCGTCTATCAGCAGATCGAGAAGAAGATCAAGCAGGGTGCGGCGCTCGCCTTCGCGCACGGCTTCAACATCCATTACAACCAGGTCGTGCCGCGCGCCGATCTCGACGTGATCATGATCGCGCCGAAGGCCCCGGGCCACACCGTGCGCTCGACCTACAAGGCCGGCGGCGGCGTGCCGCACCTGATCGCCGTCTATCAGGACAAGTCCGGCGCGGCCCGCGACATCGCGATGTCCTACGCGGTCGCCAACGGCGGCGGCAAGGCCGGCATCATCGAGACCAGCTTCCGCGAGGAGACCGAGACGGATCTGTTCGGCGAGCAGGCCGTGCTCTGCGGCGGCGCCGTCGAGCTGATCAAGGCCGGCTTCGAGACGCTGGTCGATGCCGGCTACGCGCCGGAGATGGCCTACTTCGAGTGCCTGCACGAGCTGAAGCTGATCGTCGACCTGATCTACGAAGGCGGCATCGCCAACATGAACTACTCGATCTCGAACAACGCCGAGTACGGCGAGTACGTGACCGGCCCGCGCGTCGTGACCGAGGCGACCAAGGCCGCGATGCGCCAGTGCCTGACCGACATCCAGACCGGCGAGTACGCGAAGAGCTTCATCCTCGAAAACCGCGCCGGCGCCCCGACGCTGACCTCGCGCCGCCGTCTGACCGCCGAGCACCAGATCGAGGTGGTCGGCGAGAAGCTGCGCGCGATGATGCCGTGGATCAAGGCCAACCGCCTGGTCGACACCAGCAAGAACTGAAGAAGCGCGTCCCGGCGCAGCGCGCCGGCTCGACAGCGGAAGGGAGGGCGCCAGCCCTCCCTTTTTTATGCGTGCTTCGTGCGTGCGACCGCGGTCTGGTCGTCTGCTTTCGTGTACGCCTGCAGGCATGACCGGTTCGCCTGGGATGACCCGAGGGTCACGCGGCGGTTATGGTAGGCTCGGTCCGGACACGCCGCCTGCCGCTCGTGTCGCATCCTTATGAAAGTCGAGGACGCCGTACGCCGATGGATGAAACCCTGCTAGCCCGACTCGGTGCCTGCACGCACCTGCCGACGCTGCCCGCCGTCGCGATGCGCATCATCGAACTCGGCGACGACCCGGATGCCGGCATCGGCGAGATCGCCGACGTGGTCTGCCGTGACCCGGCCCTGACCGCGAAGCTGCTGAAGATCGCCAATTCGCCGCTGTACGCGCAGCGGCGCAAGGTCGAGAACCTGCGCCAGGCGATGATGCTGCTCGGCCTCAACGCCGCGATGACGCTGGCGCTGAGCTTCTCGCTGGTCGGCGGCTTCGGGGCCTCGGCCGGTGGGCTCGACCACCTGCGCTACTGGCGGCGCTCCCTGCTGACGGCGCTGGCCAGCCGCACGATCGGCCTGCAGGCCGGTCTGGGGCAGCACCGCGAGGAATTGTTCCTGGCCGGCCTGCTGCAGGACATCGGCATCCTCGTGCTCGATGCCGCGGCACCGCAGGACTACGCCAGAGGGCTGGACGCCTGCCCGGGGCATCTGGCGCTGGCGCAGGCCGAGCAGGCGGTGTTCGGTGCCGATCACGCCGAGGTCGGGTCCTGGATGCTGGATCGCTGGGGCATGCCCGAATATCTGGTGCTCGCCACGCGCTTCAGTCATGCCCTCACCGCCGGGGCGCTGGCCGACAGCGGCGAGAATGCCCGCTTCTTCGCCTGCACGACGCTGGCCGGCTGGCTCGCCGAGGTCTGGCTGAATCCGCCCGACGAGGCCGGCACCGCGCGCATCGGCATGCTGGCGCAGGACCTGCTCGGACTCGATGCGGCGGCCGTCACCGCGCTGGTCGATGAGATCGGTGCGCAGATTCCGGAAACCTCGGCGCTGTTCGAGATCGAGCTGCCCGATGCCGCGCAGGTGACGGCCGTGCTCGATCACGCCCGCGAGGTGCTGATGGTGCGCAACCTGCAGATCGTCCAGGAGGCCGCCCAGGCGCGCCGCCAGGCCGAGCACATGCAGGAACGCGCCCGCCTGCTGGAGGAACGCTCGCGCCGCGATCCGCTGACCGGGGCCTATAACCGCAGCTCGCTGCAGGAGACGCTGGCGAGCGAATTCCGGCTCGCGACCGAAGGCAACTGGCCGCTGACGCTGGCCTTCATCGATCTCGATCACTTCAAGCGCGTCAACGACACCTTCGGCCATCAGGCCGGCGACGAGGTGCTCTGCGAGATCGTCCGGCGCCTGAACGCGCACATCCGCTGCACCGACATCGTCGCGCGCTTCGGCGGCGAGGAATTCGTGCTGGTGCTGCCGGGCCTGCGCCGCAACGCCGCGCTGACGATGCTGGAGCGCGTGCGCGCCGCCATTGCCGCAGAACCCTGCCGGCTGGCCGAGGACCAGCAGGTGACGGTGACGCTGTCGATCGGCATCGCCACCCACGGCGAGGACAAGCCGTACGAATCGGCCGAGAGCCTGCTGCGCAACGCCGATCGCGCCGTCTACGACGCCAAGCGCAACGGCCGCAACCGCGTCGAGTGCTACCGCGACGACTGAAGCGCCCCGGCATGGTTGGCCGGAAGGCGGGTCGATAGACTAACGGGCCTCTCCGTCCGGATGCCCGGTCCCGTACCGCTCCTCCATCAGCCAGGTCGCAAGCCATGGACACGATGCGTATCGCCCCGCTGCATGCCGCACCCCCGGCCCGGAAATCCGCCGGCCCCGGCGCCGTCCTGCTGCTGAGCCTGATGCTGGCGCCGCTGCCCGCAGCCTTCGTGCTGCCGCCGCCGGCCGTGGCGGCCGAATCCCTGGCGCTGTCCACGGCGATCAACATGGCCGGTCGCCAGCGCATGCTGACCCAGCGCATGACCATGGCCTATGCCCAGATCGGGCTCGACGTGCAGACCGACGAGGCGCGCCAGCGCCTGGAGGCGGCCGTCCAGCAGTTCGAGTCGCAGCTCGCCACGCTGCAGGTGTCGGCGACGACTCCCGAGGTCAAGACGGCCCTGGTGCAGGTCGATGCCCTGTGGCGGCCGTTCCGGGTCATCGTCACGGCAGCGCCGACGCAGGCCGGTGCGCGCGAGCTGATCGTGCAGAACGAGGCACTGCTCGCGGCCGCGCAGGACGTGGTGCTCAGGCTGCAGGCGCAGTCGCAGACTCCGGCCGCGCATCTGGTCGATCTCGCCGGTCGCCAGCGCATGCTGTCGCAGCGCATCGGCAAGTTCTACATGCTGAGCGCCTGGGGACTGGCCTCGCCGGAGCTGAGCGCGGAGATGCAGAAAGCCGGCGAGCAGTTTCGCAGCGCGCTCGATGAACTGCGCAAGGCCCCGCAGAACACGCCCGAGATCAGCGCCGACCTGCAGGAGGTCGACCGGCTGTGGGTCGTCTACGAGCGCGCCTTCCGGCTGCGCGATGGCCAGCAGTACATCCCGACGCTGGTGGCCGTCACCAGCGAGAAGATCCTGCAGCAGATGGACCGCATCACCGGCCTGTACGAAAAGCTGATGGCCGCGAAGTGAGCCTGCGGACCGTGGCGGGCCGGCTCAGAGCCGTGCCAGCCACGACGCCGGCGAATGCTGCAGCGCGGCGCCGACGATGTAGCCTGCCGTCAGCAGCGCCGCCGCGAACGCCGTCGCCCGCTGCCGGTACGTGCGGCCGTGGCGCAGCGCCACGGCACCGAGTCCGATGTAGACGACGAGCGCCAGCACCTTCGCGCTCAGCCAGCCGTTCACGAACGGATACTGGCCGAGCACCCGCGTCAGGCCGATCGCGCTCGCGAGCAGCACGGTGTCGATCAGCGGCGGCAGCCAGCGTGTCCACGGCGCATGCACGCGCGGCGAGCCGGCGAGCATCCACAGCCCGCGCAGCGTGAACAGGCCGAGGCTCAGGCAGACCGCGGTCACGTGGGTGTGATGCAGCGCAAGATACATGCAGGCTTCCTCGGGCTGGCGGGGCCGCCAATGAAAACGCCGCCCGGGCGGGCGGCGTTGTCCGGGCGACGATCCGGCGATCAGGCCGTTTCGGCGCTGCGGGCCTTCTCCAGCGCGATGCGCGTGCGCTCGAATTCTTCCCAGAGCCCGCGCGGCATGTGCTCGCCGTACTTCGCGAAGTAGGTGCGGATGTCCTCGAGCTCGGCCTGCCAGCGGCCGGCATCGATCGACAGCAGCGCTTCGAGGGTTTCCGGCGATACGTCGAGGCTGGCGGTGTCGATGTCTTCGGCGCGCGGCATCGGACCGATCGGCGTGTCGACGGCTTCGGCCTGACCGGCGCAGCGTTCGAGGATCCACTTCAGCACGCGCAGGTTCTCGCCGAAGCCCGGCCACATGAACTGGCCGTCGGCGTCCTGGCGGAACCAGTTGACGTGGAAGATCTTCGGCAGCTTGTCGGACTTGTCGGCAAACGACAGCCAGTGGCCCCAGTAATCGGCGAAGTTGTAGCCGCAGAACGGCTGCATCGCCATCGGATCGCGGCGCACGACACCGACGGCGCCGGTCGCCGCCGCCGTGGTCTCGGAGGCCACCGAGGCCCCGACCAGCACGCCGTGCTTCCAGTCGCGCGCCTGGAACACCAGCGGCGCGAGTTCGGCGCGGCGACCGCCGAACACGATCGCCGAGATCGGCACGCCGGCCGGGTCATCGATGCGCGGCGAGACGCTTGCGCACTGCTTCGCCGATACCGTGAAGCGCGAGTTCGGGTGCGCCGCCGGCCCCTTGGCCGCATCGAAGGGATTGCCCTTCCAGTCGATGACCGGCGTCTGGTCCTTGTTCTTGCCTTCCCACCACGGCTGCTGGTCGGCGGTGACGGCGACGTTCGTGAAGATCGTGTCGCGGTCGAGCATCTCCAGCGCGTTGCGGTTGGTCTTGGCGCCGGTGCCGGGTGCGACGCCGAAGAAGCCGGCCTCGGGGTTGATCGCCCACAGCCGGCCGTCCTCGCGCAGGTGCAGCCAGGCGATGTCGTCGCCGACCGTCCAGACCTTCCAGCCCGGCATCGTCGCCGGCGGGATCAGCATCGCCAGGTTGGTCTTGCCGCAGGCGCTCGGGAAGGCCGCGGCGACGTAGTGCGTCTCGCCCTGCGGGTTCTCGATGCCGACGATCAGCATGTGCTCGGCCAGCCAGCCCTCGCTGCGCGCCTGCCAGCTGCCGATGCGCAGCGCATGGCACTTCTTGCCGAGCAGCGCGTTGCCGCCGTAGCCCGAGCCGATCGACTTGATCGTCAGTTCCTCGGGGAAATGCATGATGAAGCGACGTTCCGGGCTCAGATCCCCGGTCGAGTGCAGGCCCTTGACGAAGCCGCCCTCGCGCTCGATGCGCGCCAGCGCCGCCGCGCCCATGCGCGTCATGATGCGCATGTTGGCGACCACGTACGGGCTGTCGGTGATCTCGACGCCGCAGCGCGAGAGCGGCGAGTCGATCGGCCCCATGCAGTAGGGCACGACGTACAGCGTGCGGCCCTGCATGCAGCCGTCGAACAGCGAGTCGATCTTGGCGTGGGCCTCGTCCGGCGCGATCCAGTTGTTGTTCGGACCGGCGTCCTCGCGATCCTGCGTGCAGATGAAGGTCAGGTGCTCGGTGCGCGCGACGTCGGTCGGGCTGGAGCGGTGCAGATAGCAGTTCGGGTGCGTTTCCTGGTTCAGCGCGACCAGATCGCCGTTGCCCAGCATCAGCTCCACGAGCCCGCGATACTCGGCTTCCGAGCCATCGCACCAGTGGATGCGGTCAGGACGGGTCAGGCGGGCAACTTCTTCTACCCAGGCCTGCAGGGCTTGGTTCGTCGTGCTCATCAGGATGCAGCTCCTCGGACGTGGAAGGTGTTCAGGCGGCCGATGCGGCCCGGACGGCGGGGCAGGAAGCGGGCTCGTGTAGGAATCGTTTTCATCAGCCGGTAAGCCCGCGCAGTTTATCGTCGCCGCGGTACGGCGTGCAAAGACAAGGCGTTGCGGCATGCGCGACCCGCGGCCTTGTCAGTCCGTGGAATTTCCTTATACTTCGCGCCCCCGCTCGCCGGAGTGGCGGAATGGCAGACGCAGTCGACTCAAAATCGACCGCCGCAAGGCATGTGGGTTCGAGTCCCACCTCCGGCACCATCGAAATATCTTCGATATCAGCAGCTTGCGCAGCTTGCGAGCTATAAGCAAAAAGCTCGCCAAGTGCCGAAATTGATGCACGACACGCGAAACCGTGACGCAAACGTGCATCAGTTCCGGGGGACTTCCCGTGCGCATCCTGCTTTCAGACGCCTTCCTGCGCAGCCGCCAGCATCGGCCCGGTGCGCGTGTCATTGTCCATGACTCGCGCGTGACCGGGTTCGAGTGCGTCATCGGCGCACGAACCAAGACATTCCGGCTGCGGACCCGTGCCGTATCGGCGCTGCTCGGTCGCTGGCCGGTGCTGACCGCCGATGAAGCCCGCGCCAAAGCACTGGACCTGCTGCGCCGGGTGGCGGAAGGCGAGGCACCGGCGAACGTGCGGGCTGCTCAGGTCGCGCGGCCGACGCTGTGCGAGGCACTGACCGACTACCTCGCCGCCAAGTCCCTGAAGGCCAGCACTGCGCGCAAGATGCGCGAGCGGTTGCGCTGTCAGTGCGCCGACTGGCTGCTGCTGCCGCTCGACGCCATCACGCTGAAGGTGGTGCAGGAGCGGTATCGCAGCATCGACAGCACCGGGTCGGCAAACGAAGTCATGCGCTACCTGTCGGCGCTGTTCAACTTCGTGGCAGCCCGTGATGGCGTGGCGCTGGAAAACCCGGTCGCGCGCCTGCGCAAGCTCGACGGACTGCGCGAACTGAAGCCGAAGGACCGGATGGTGCCGGATGCCAAGCTGCCGGCATGGTCTGCCGCGGTCGCCGCACTGGCGGACCGGGACGCTGCCGACACGCTGTGCTTTCTGGCTTTGACCGGCGCGCGCCTGAGCGAAGCCCTGCACCTGACATGGGCCGATACGGACCTGGAAGCCGGCAGCGTGCGTTTTCGCGATACCAAGAACGGCACCGACCATGCGTTGCCGCTCGGGCGGCATTTGCAGGCGCTGCTCTGCGCTCGCCGGAATCAGGCCACCAGCCGCACGAATCCGCTTGCCGCCGATGCACCGGTATTCGGCCTGAGCGAAACCCGGTTGCGTCGTGCCGTTGCCGAAGTCGTTGCAGCCATCGGCCTGCCGTGGAGTCCGCACGATTTGCGCCGCGGCTTCGTGACGACAGGGCAGCGCACGCTGAATGACCTTGCCACGGTCAAGCGACTGGTGAATCACTCGGCCGGCGGTGACGTGACGACCA